>JAUIKH010000044.1 GCA_030430915.1 bacterium
TGTGCCACCGCTAGCTTGTACAAAGTTAGGATAGCCTATAACGAATATTTTTGACTCAGGAGAGGCTTGCTTAACTGCTTTATAGGTTTTAACTAATTGTTGCTTTTCTGAGGACAACTCGACTATGACGTCGGAACGTTTATCCACGCTGCTAGCATATTCACAGGTGTCTGGCATTATGCAAGAAAGAAGCTTGCTGCCAAATCCTGCATCATTGCCGCCTATCCCTATGGTAACGATTTCTGGTGTTAAAGCAGGTCTGCTTATCTCGCCTGAAAACTCAGAACTAAAGAAGTTAATTTGGCTTCTATATCCTGGCTGAAAATCCTCTAATGAACTGCTAGAAAGGTGTCTATACTGATTATCAGTAAACCTGTAGGTGCTACCGTCAGCATCTTCGTCAATCTGGCCAAATGCTCCACCGGCTATATTATGCATTTTGGCACCCGAGCAAGCCACTGAATGGAACAGCCCGTCTTCGGGAGGCGGACCAGTGTTATTGGCTAAATACCCTAGTTCAATTGCCATCAAATACGGATAGCTGCGCCTCGACAAATGACATAAGTTACGACCGGCAAAAGTATTTTTGTCACCCTGCTCGTCTGTACCGTCCTCATACCAAACACCACCCTCTAGGTCACCTTCTCCAGAACTGTAACTATCACCCATTGCTAAATATCCCTGAGCTTTAGATATGTAATTATCTGGTTTGAATTCAAACCTTCGCCAAACGTAGCTACCACTGCTGTCTCTCCAGCCACCATCAACATTAGCTGAAGCGCTGTTCGGGGAAAATCTTAACCTAGAAATAGTTCCGTTACCTATTTCAGGGTACAGCAATGAAATTTTTGAATATAAATTAACATTTGTACAACCACTTGTGCTAGCTCCAGCTCTAGGTAGCTGTCCATCCCAATACTGATTTTCACACTCGCTCAAATCATGCAGTAGCAAGTTACCAGCTACCACAGATAAAGCTGCCATGCCATCATTGCTTATCGCCAAGCTACTTGGGGTTTTGCTGTGAAAGTAGAAAGGAGTTATGATTTTTGTACGCAAATTTATCCTTACAAATTGACCGTTACTTAACCCTACAACCATAAACTTTCCATTTCTAGAAAATGCATGTCCACCCTTAGAATAAATTGGCGAACTGTCACTATGTCTTAGTGCGTCGCTATATTTACCCGATACGTCCCACTGGATTTTTGCCTCCTTTTGAGGGCTAACATTTAACCTGCCGATGCCTGGCAAATTATAGTTAACGCTAATGGTTGAACCTTTTACGCCGACATCCTTAATTACAAGAATGTTACTGGAAGGCACAGGTAAAAATGAAATAGTGCGCGGCATCAATTCTATTGCTTTGTCTGGATTGCTGTCGGGAGACCATAAATTATTGCCCAATCCGAACAAACCGTTAGAATTCTGTACTAAGCATGTGCTGATAGGTTCCGACTCATATTCACGGTCAGGATCTAGAGATAAACTACCGTCTATCTTACGTTGTACAGAGCCCTGAGGAATTAATCTCTGTTTCATAGTCCCGTATTCACATAGTGAATTGCCCCTATTTTGCGCACCTGTTACCACACCTTTATCTTCGACCAAGATGGGGCCACTCCAAATACTTGAGCTTTCTGCACCTGCAAGCACAGAAAAAACACCTACGACTACAAAAACACCTAAAACAATACCGACAACAGCTTTTAGCCACCTACTCATAGCTACATCATATGCTTGATTACTTAATGAGTAAAGGATTTCTATCTTTGTAATAATTTGCCTGATATCTGGTCATTATGAATTTGATGTTATTATATTGTTGATGGCTAAGAAGAAGCATATAGTTATTGATGCAAGAATACGTCGATCATCAACCGGTAGACCAATAGCTAGACTGCTCGATAATCTTCAAGAAATAGATAATGACCACAGATACACTGTACTGGTAGAGCCTGAGGATGACTGGAAGCCGACGAATAGAAATTTTACAGTTCGCCCAACCAGATTTAAGAATTTTAGCTTTAACCCAATAAATCAGATGTTGTTTGCTTGGCAGCTTTACAAGCTTAAAGCTAACTTAGTGCACTTTACTCTAACGCCTCAACAACCCTTGTTTTATTTTGGTGCTCAGACAACGTTTACACATGATTTAACAATGCTTTATTTCACGCGTGCAGGAAGGCTTCCAAAGTGGGCTCACAAGCTACGTATGAAAGGATACAGATTTTTACTGTGGTCGGCTCATAGAAAAGCCAAGCACATAACAGTCCCGACTCAATATGTAGCCGATGCGGTTAATAAATACCATTTGTTCACGAATCGAAAGACCACCGTGACTCTTGAGGCAACCGACCCACCACTACCAGGACGTGCCAAGAAACCAGAAACCGTACCAGAGCAGTTTATTATGTACACTGGCAGCGCCTTTCCCCATAAAAACTTAGAGAGACTTATTAGTGCATTTTGCATCCTAAAAGAGCACCATTCTGATCTTAAGCTAGTTATTGTAGGTAAACGCGAATATCACTCTAAGCAACTTGAGCGCTGGGCTAAGAAACAACCTTGTTATCATGACATTATTTTTACTGGTTTTATCTCTGATGAAGAGCTAAAGTGGTATTACCAAAATGCTCGAGCCTACATCTTCCCTTCACTTAGCGAAGGATTTGGTTTGCCGGGACTAGAGGCAATGGTCCATGGTTGCCCAGTTGTTAGCAGCGACATGACATGCTTACCAGAGGTTAACGGTGATGGGGCAGAATATTTTAACCCTAAAGATGTTCAAGAAATGGCCGAAAAAATCGATAAAGCAATATCAAATGAAGCAGTGCGAAAAAAGCTAATTCTCAAAGGTTATGAAAACACCAAGAAGTTTTCATGGAGAAGGTTCACTAACCAACACTTGAATATGTTCAAGAGCATACTTAAAGAAGATTAGAATGGTCTTCGTTATCTAGTCTTTTGAATTATCATCGGCAGATTCAGATTCTTCAGTAGGCTTCAGAACAATGTGACGGTCTCGGCCTTCTCCTACAGACTCTGTCGTTAGGCCATTGTCGCCTGCCAGTTTATGAATGGTTCTTCTGTCTGCTGGATTCATAGACGGCAAGTGTCTTTCTTTACCTGTTTCTTTGACTTCTTTTAGCCAAACTTCGGCTCTGTCTTCTAGTCTGTGAGCTCGTTGCTTTTTATAATCTGCGATGTCGACATTAACACGGTTGATTTCATACTCTCCGCTCCTAAGAGCCATACTTACAAGATACTGCAAAGACCGCATGGTCTCACCTCTATTACCGATTAAAAATCCGTTCATGTGCGTACTAGGAACGTTTAGCTCGATGACCTCGTTATCTTCACTAGTAGCGTATACTTCAATGTTTAGCCCAAAGAACGATAAAACATCTTCTAGATATTTCTTGGCAAAAGTTATTGATTCTTCCATTTAGCGCCTCCTTTTATTAGATTTATTAGCGCCTTTCTTTTTTTTTGATTTTTTTGGGTTTTTAGATGTCGTGTTAGATTTTGATTCAGATTGTTTGGTTTCTTTTAATGGTTTTTTAGATACTACAACGGCTGAAGCTTGTTGCATAGAAAATTCGTCTTGTTGTAGGAGTCTTGACTGTTGTGCGTAAGCAATTAAACCACCAACGAACCAATAAAGTGAAAGTGCGGCTGGAAAACTAATTGTAAGCACAAATATTAGACCTGGCATAAAGTAGGCCATGTTTCTGCCCATTGCTGCATTTATATCGCTACTGTCAGCTTGTTCACCCTTAGCGCCAGCGTCTTTGAGAATGTCTCTAAGCTTGCGAGCGTCTTTATCTTTAGGCATAGTCTGTTTGATTTGTAGAAACTGGATTATGGAGCTACCCAAGACTAGCAGCAGCGCAGGTATGTAAAGGCCCGTTTCAGAACTGTAGGCAGCTCTATGTAAATCTATAAAACCTAAAAGAGTACTGTCTATCAAATTTATATCTTTGGCTACTTCTTTCATCCATGACATGTTTTGGATGAAGCCGTATGAGAAATCTATGATTTGCTGCGGATCTCTGACTACTCGATTTAGACCCGAGAAAAGTGCCAAGAAAATTACCAGCTGAAGAACCAACAAGCCAATTTGCGACATTGGCTTTATTTCTTTTTCTTTATAGAGCTCCATCATCATCATGGACTCTTGCTGTTTATTACCTTTTGAGGCCTTCTTTATCTTTTTAAGTTCTGGCTGGAGTTCACGCATAGCCTTGGTATGTCTAAGCTGTTTTTTAAGAAGAGGATATAGTGCGATACGAGCCAATACAGTAAATATAATAATTGCCACACCTAAGTTGTGGCCAGGGATAATGGCGTATATGAATACAAGTATATTGAATATAGGCTGAACGATCAGCGTTGTGAACATGTTATCTCCTTGTTTCCACTATATCACGGTGGCGCTGTTCTAGTGGAGCGATTTTAGCGCCTTTTTCGTTAGTTTTGCAACTTCATCATTTAACTTGTCGCTTGGCATGGTTGCTAGTACGGGGTCTTTTGCATACAAGACTATGTCTATGCCAATATTATTTAGCCTTAGTGCAACCTCTGCATGATTTTCGTCAAAATTATGTAGTTTCAAAAGAATATCTAAAGATTTTTTTAAGTATTCAAGGCTTTTAACATATT
>JAUIKH010000012.1 GCA_030430915.1 bacterium
GCGTGCTTTTAAGCTGAGATTCAAGCCCTTTTACAGTTTCTTGAGCTCCCTCTAAAATAGATTTTAAGGAGTCGCGTTGGGCATAAGCCATAGACAGCTCATCACCTAGATCTGTACCTTCCGTGCCAATATTATCTATTTCCGGTAAAAAAACTTCGGCTTCTACCTCTGGTCTTGGTCCAAGCTCTGAACTGCCTCCCATATTTTCTCCTCTTTTTAATGAAGATTACACTTGGGTGAATATTTTTGCAAGCATAACTAGTTAAGCTAGACATCACGTACTTGACCAAAGGCTATACGATCCAGCACGACACCCTGCATATCTAACATCAGAGCAGGGGTGATTACAAATTCTCCGTATCTGTTGTTTATCTGATCTACAGAGTCAGAAATCCGTTTTTTTGTCTCTTGCTCTCGAAAAGGGAAGTTGTTTTTCAAGTCCGCTGTTGAATCACTATAGACAGTATCAAATATACTTAGCTGTTCAGGATCCCAATCTTTTAGCCCGTAGACATTGACTGATAGAATCTTTACTTTATTTGACATCTCGGCCGTGTATAGAAGCTTTTTGGCCGCTTTATATATGTCGGCAGTATAATATAGCCTGTGTCCAACTTTTTCACCACGATGCCAACTTTTCATTTTGTATATGTGCTCAAAACTAGCTGGCTCATCAAGCTCTGGATTTTCCCCAATAAAACCTACATACAAATGTATACCAGTAGCATATAGATTGTTTTTACGCAGCCTACGACCCGTTTTTTCACATAGTTTCATTAGTATTTGTTCCAATTTTGGCAGGTCAGTTGTCTTGTCTTTTAGGGCATGTTGATGACCTATTTGAGTGCGATTAGACTCATGCTGGTCTATTTCGTGTCCCCTCAGGCGTAAGTACCAATAATAGCCAACTATGCTCTTGAAGACTTGTTTTTTAAGCTTCTGCATGTCGGCATTCAGGAAGTCCATTGGCGTGTAGATTCCAGCTGCTCTTAGCCTGGCTCTATATCTAGTGTTAATACCTGGCAAATCAACTAGCTTCACACCCCCACACTCCACACACTGCCCATCCTGCTTTCTGACAGGGTTAGAAAAACTGTTGGACTCTTGGCTATTTTTGGTTTGCCCTTTGCGTTGCTTAGCTTTAGGTATGTCAATACCTTTTGCTTCACTACTCATGGTCACACCAAAACTAGCACAAGTGCGAGGACCGTGACATCTGTAATATTCGCGTAAATTTTTATGATCAATCAGTGTCATGCCGTCAGGTTTATCAAACCCTGCTCCGTATTTAGCCAAGAATCTATTGGTAGCTATTCCGATATTAACCGTCACCCATTCTCCTAGTCGTTGTTTTATTTTTGCCTTTATCTCTCTGCCAATCTGTAACATCACCTCATTATGTGAGAGGTCCGACCCTTCACATTTTTGGTGGTAAGTGGGAGAGCTTTCCATATTCAGTACAAATTCATCTATGGATTTGGCTGCTACGTCTGGAGTATATTCCAGCATTAACTCTTTAAAAAGTCTGTGGGCTTCACGGTATTTAGCAGGGTCAGGTGTCATTATGACTATGCCGGAGCACATAGATCTAGCTTGCTGCACGTTTACACCCAGCTTTATGCCTTTGGCTTTGGCTTCATAACTAGCGGCTAGCACGAAGCCTCTGGGTGTATCGTAAGCCGCTACACCAACTGGCTTGCCACGCAACAGTCTATTAGCTTGCTGTTCAATGATCGCAAAGCAGGAATTTAGATCTATATGCATAATATACGGATTAGCCATGTTTATTAGTTGAGGGTTGGTAGATGGTAGATGGGAAACTTCTTTTTTCATTAAAAATTATCCAATTTTATTGATTAGTTTTTACAACTGGTGAAATAGCCTTAAGAGACCAGATAGAAAGAGTTCAAGTAGCTGAACAATAAGCACTAGAAAGCTGTATATTTTAGTGAGAGGCTAAACCTCTCACTTTTTATTTAATAGATAACATTATTGGCGCCGGCCATCATGTATTCTTCCAGTGTCCAGTTCAAGTTGCTAGCATTAAATAGTAGTTTAAAGTACACGCTCTCTTCTTTATCAGAAAGTGAAAAATGATGCAGGGTGGTCGCACCTTTTTTTGTTTTGTTGTAGAAATCCACCTTACCTAACGAATAGTCTATCCCATTCCAGGTGAGGATTAGTGGTTTAAATTTTTTATGTTTTTTGGAATAGCCAGATAGTACGCTAACTGGCTCATTTAATCCTTCACGCATTTTTACTCCTTAAAAATATTTTAATTTATTTAAATTTATTCTATATTCTTCTATTTTTGATTGAGCAAAAACAGAAGCAAAATTCGCTATACAGTGAATCACAGCCTGACAGAAATAACAGATACTGACCAAATCATTAATTATACTGTTGCTTGCGGAACTACCTTTTAGGTCGGCCTTACTAGTTATTTATAAGGAGTAGCAAGGCTGGTCCTCGCAAGTGATTCAGTATAGTTAAGTGATCAGATACAATATGTTTTTCTGTTTTTATGGCTGGGTAGCTGCAGTGCTACAGAGAACTACCAGCCGGCCAAACATCTCTAGATGTTTGATCTCCATCGGGCTAAAACGCCTTATAGGTAATTATCTTTTAAAGAGATTAGGGCGAGGACTGTTTGATCTGTCTTATAGACAGTGAGTTCCGCAGAGATAATCTATTTTAAAAGTGATTATGATATAAGGTTTATTTTACAAGCTTGTTGCCCGGGAGCGGTTCGCTGTACAGCGAATTTTGCATACTTTTGGACCTGGAGCAAAAAGTAATAACTATAAAAGGTTTTAGCCTTTGGGGGCAATAGAGCTAAAACTATTGCTACAAAAACAATATTTCGGTTTAACGTAACTAACCGATAACGTTCTTAATAAATTTGGAGTAGGCAGGTGTTATCCCGGCTACAAATGTGTAATAAAGTTTGTAAGGAGGAATTAGATTAACTAGTTAACCAAAGCCCTTGCATAACTACCAACAGTATACACCCACGAAGCTTGAAAAAGTATTTTATTCGAAAAAACCTTTGTCTTTAAGCAAAAATTCATCTGATAATTTCAAGCTTTTAGACTCTACACCAAGCTCAGCTAAAAATTTTGAAACTAGATTAGTCGGTAAGCCTACAATAGTGTCAATTCTTCCGTTAATTTTTTTAACGTGTGGCTTAACTAGTGGGTGTTGAATAGCGTAGGCTCCAGCCTTATCAAAAACCGTACCTGTTTCCACATATTTATTTATAAAATCATCATCTAGTTCATCAAATTCTATGCGGGCGATGTCTGAGCTAACATTTTGATATTTTTTTGAATTACAGACTACTGCCACAGACGTAATAACCTGATGTTTACGATTACTATATGCTTTTATCATCTGTTTAGCTTCTTGAGCATTTACAGGCTTTCCTAGCTGTTTTCCGTCTAAAACAACAATTGTATCGCCTCCGATAACGATAGCCTCTGGATATCGCTTAGAAACTTCTAAAGCTTTACCTAGGCCAAGCTCTTCAACAATTTCTTCTACTGATCGTGATTCATCAAAATATTCTTCAAAGTCACTTGGTACAGTTTGAAATTCTAAGCCCATTTTACTCAGTAGAAACTTTCTTCTTGGTGATTGTGAAGCCAGTATAATATTCATTAAATCTATTTTATCTCAAGATCTGCCCAAATTAACGGGTGATCAGATACTGATGTCACCACATTGCCGGTCTCGTTAACCGTTATTCCTTTACCTCTAAAGTAGATTGTATCTATTGAAACGTCAGGAATATACCAAGGAATATGTCCATTCTTTCTGTAGGCCGGAGTAGGAAAAATAGGCTCATTAGTTTGGTGTGCTTGAATGTAGCCGGATTTACTAATTAATCTACGAGTCGGGAAAAAGTTCGTAGAATTTAAATCTCCCAATATAATAGAAGGGTCTTTGCCTTCTAGACACTCGACAATTTTTTGAGCTGTATTTTTCCTTTTTATTGAATCTTTGGGCGTCATTTTCCATGGCATGTGTGTACCAACGAAATTTATACCTGCTGCCGTCATATGAAAGGCAAACGACCTACTCAGACCTTTATCAAACTCAGTAATTGTTGCATCAGACCTGTCTTTTAACTCTATGTCTGTTAAAAAACTTACATACTCATTGTTTGGAGAGTCTATAGCGTACCGCTCAGCTCCAACAACTTCTAAATCTGTCTGCTTGGCAATTTTCTTAATATTGTCTAACGATGAACATTCGCATAAAAATAATGCTAACTTATCTGGTGAGTTATCCTTGATCTCATTAATATTACTAATAATTTCCGGCAATCTGTCTGATTGTGGGCCATGACTTCGTGAAAAAGTATCATTCAATATGTTCCATGAAGCCACACGTATATTTGTCATAATAATATTATTATACTTTAATAACTTTTAAATGCCATACTTTTAAAAACAATATAGCATAACAACTTCACGCTTAAGCTTGTTGTTTACTTGTTTATTGTTTAGAATTTATCTGATGCCAATAACAGTAATACAAGGTGAGCAAAGAGGTGACGAAGGTAAAGGTAAAATTACCGATATGGAAGCTTCTAAGTTTGAAATAGTTGCGAGACCTGGAGGTGCGGATAATGCGGGTCATACAAATGTTTTACCAGATGGTAGAGTCTTAGCTTTAAAATTACTTCCATCTGGAATTAGTCACCCTGATACTAAAAATGTTATAGGAAATGGGGCATACTTAAATCCAGTAAATCTGATTAACGAAATTGAAGATGTTAAGTCACAGGGAATAGATATTAGTCCAGACAATCTGTTGATTAGCTCAGCAGCTCACTTAATTACAGAGGCACACCTTTCAGAAGACGAGATTAGAGAGACAGGAGCAGGCAGACAAGGCAGCACAAAGAAAGGTGTAGCTCAAGTCGCTGCTGACAAATTTGGAAGATATGGTGTAAGAGCTGAGGCGATTAAGAATAATTTGCCCGATTTAGAAAAACGAGTATACGATGGCATAGTAGCTCAAAAAGATACAAGAGAAAAATTAGGTCTAAAACCACTAAACGCTGATAAACTGACTTCTGAGTATGTAGGAAAAGCCTTACTTCTTTCTGAGTATATAACTGATACATCATTATTTTTAAACAGAGAACTAGATAAAGGCAAACAAGTTTTAGCCGAATGTGCCCAAGCATACCTACTTGATATAGATCATGGTATGTACCCATATGTAACCTCTTCTGCAACAACAGCAAATGGAGTGCCGCAGGGGCTAGGAGTACCAGCAAGACACATAGAGCGTGTTATTGGAGTATCAAAAGCTGTGCAATCTCATGTCGGTGGTGGTCCTTTTGTTACAGAAATACATGATGAACAAATACTAAATAGACTTCATGGCGATATGGGTACTGTTGATGCTGAAACGGGCACTGTAACTGGACGTTTAAGAAGACTAGGTCATTTAGACTTAGCAGGAATTAAAAGAGCACAAATGGTAAGCGGTACAACTGAAATGGCTGTAACTAAACTTGACTGGTTAAATAGATATGGTGAATCAATTCTTGTATGTGTAGATTACGAAAGAAAAGATAAGAGACTATCTGTAGCACCTGATGCAAGTTACAAACTAGAGCAAAGTAGTCCAATTTATGAAGAATTACCTGGATGGTCTGAAGATATTCAGCATGTTAGACAGTTTGAAGATTTACCTAAAAATGCGCAAAAATACATTAAGTTTATTGAAGACGTAACTGAAGTACCTGTAACGATGATCGGAACAGGTCCAAATAGAAATCAAGTTATCGTAAGAAAAAATATCCATTAAACATCATGAGGTAGAGACTCTCTCATCCCTGCGTTGGTAATCCTTATTAGTTCAACTTCTGACTGCAAAGTAGTAATATTTGGGCTTTTCGTATAACGCATGCCTTTAGTTAGAGCTTGCATGCATAAATCAGCTACACTGACAACGGAGCCTTTATACGCTATAGTTTTTTCTACTCCTTCGGCTAAAACTATTTTATCTGCATTAGATTCATATCTTTTTCTTGAAGCTTCGTTATCTCGTAGTGCGCTTGCTGAACCCATACCTCTGTAAATTTTATGTTTATTTCCATCAGGGTCAACAGTAATTTCTCCTGGGGATTCGTTAGTCCCTGCAAACATTCCACCCATCATTACAGAATTAGCTCCTGAAGCAATAGCAATAGGGATATCTCCATATTGGGTAATGCCACCGTCAGCACAAACTGGAATTGCATCATTAACGTGATTGTTAAACATACTACGTACACAGCCTGCCACAGCACTTACTTGAGGCATACCTATACCTGTCTCTCTGCGTGTTGTACAAATCGAACCAGGGCCTTGTCCTACCTTGATTCCGTCAGCTCCTTCATTAGCTAGCTCTCTAGCTGATGGCCCATTAGAAATATTGCCTACCACTATATCAAAATTATTGTCACTAGTTTGCCTAAATTCTTTTAATCTTTTAAGGGTATCAAAAGCATAGTAAGAATCACCATCTGCTGTATCTATAACAATTACGTCAGTGTACTTACTTAGCGCTTCAGCACGTTCGTAAAATGAGTCAGGATTTCGTTCATCGTAAGTTGAAATAGCTGCACCAACAAATAACTGACCATTTGAATCTACGTTGTATTTTTCTGATTCTCTAACTGTCCTACTAACATCGGAAAACAGGTATAATCCACTGACTTTTCCATCTTTAACGAGTGGCAGTGTGCTCTTTTTGTTGCTTTGCATTATTCTGTATGCTTCTTCAGTCGAAGTTTCTGGATCTGCACTTATTACTTCTGTTATATCTGTCATAGCATCTTCAACACTTATTTCTAGACTGTCTGGATATTTAAAGTCATCCCCACCAAGCATTCCAACAAAATTGCCTTCGTTATTTAAAACCGGAAAAGTTGTGAATGAGTACCTTTTATCTTCAATTAGTTTTTGTACCTCGGCTAATGTAGAAGATGTTTTCACTGATACAGGGTCTTCAATCAATTCATTAATTGATTTTTTGACTCGACGGACTTCTTTTCTTTGAGTATCTACTGGAAGTGCAGCGTGAATGATACCTAAACCACCCATTTTTGCCATAGAAATAGCCATTTCACTTTCTGTGACCGTGTCCATAGCTGCACTAACTAAAGGCGCTTTAAGACTAACATTCCTTGAAAACGAGCTTTCAGTATCAATCTTATCTAATAAGTTATATTTATTTGCACACGTTTGAAGTCTGACATCGTCATAACTTAATGCAAGATGTTGATTGTCAAAATGTTCAAAAAATTCTAGTTTGCTCGCTGAGAACATACAACCCTCCAAATTGTTTGAATGATTGTAGCATACAAATGAACAGATATTTATGTAATATTTACAAACAGATTGTATTAATATTACCAGTCTTGATCACGACCGAGTACAAAAGGGTCATTGTGATTTGGGAATTTGTATTTAATACTTTTATTCCAACCTATGAATAATAATCCTACAAATGGCAGAAGCCATAAGAAAAATATTCCATACATTTTACCTTTACCAAAAGCTCTAGCAATATCAAGCGATACGATTAGCCTGACAAATACTTCAATATAAGGAATAATTATCAAAATAAACCACCAACGAGGACGATTGGCTATTTTAACCAATGTATATGTGTTGTAGAAGGGAATTAAAGCCTTCCATCCTTGATATCCTGCTTTTTCAAACAACATCCATCCAGCAAGAGCGTAAATTAGGACGAATATAAACATCCAAACAAAAAAGAAACTACCAAGTGATACAGCTGCAGAACTCAATGCTTCACTTGATGCGTCAGCTAATGTATTAATGTAATTCATTTTTTATCTCCGAGTTAGTTTTTAAAAGTATATAAGCAAACAACATAGATTGAAAGTGTTATTGCTTTTTGCTTTTTATTGAAAACTTCACATCTTTTGTCTTATACAGATATATTCCTGCCGAAGCTAGACCTAGAATAACGAGTAGATACTGCGCATTTCTGAAACTAGAGATAAATGAATTATATATCTCGCTCATTAACAATGACCTTTCGGGATCAAGAATAGTTACCGTCAAAAGACTGCCACCAGTATATGTAAGTACAAGCAGAATTAAACCAGAACTTACTAGTACAATCGCTGCATATTTAAAGAAATCTACTTTCTTTTTTAATTTCTTGATAGTAAACAATGCTATTAAAACTAATATTAAAACAATAACGGGTCCTGCTATTAACAAAGCCTGTCCAAACGTCTTAAATGACGGCAAATCAACAGTATCAAATATTACTATTTCTTTGCTGCTAACTTCATCAAAGTTCAAATCATTATCTGGTTTTATTGTGTTAACTACTGTTTCAATAGTTGGTGTGATTTCCGAAATATTGATTTTAACAGGTTCAAAATCTTTGGTAGTTAAGAATTTATTTAATCCATACGAAATTTCGTAAAAGACTCCGCTAAACAACTCCGTTCCAAGCGAGCTGGTAACCAAATTTTCTACTGGTTCGCTAACTACATTTCTAACTAACAATGGTTGGTCCTCTAATAATTCTGTAGCTATTTCTTTTGAGATGGCCTTTCTCGCAGTTTCAGACGTTATGGCTTTGGTAGTTTTTTCCGCAAAACGCTCTGAATTATATATATTATTGGTTATAAAAAACGATATGCTACAAAAAACCAACAGAAAAACACTGGTAGTTACTATGATAGTTGTTTTATGACTAGTTATAAATTTTTGCACTTTATCCATTGCTAACTCCCTACATTACCGATCCAGATTCTTGTTTATCCCGGTTTGCTCGTTCAAGCTCCAACCTTACTAGCTCGTTATTTACCGACTGTACCGTTTGCTCATTAGCTCCAAATCTATATGCTTCATTCACGAAGTAAGCCATGTCCGCCCGATAGTCATGTCCATGTGAACGAAATTCTCCTGGAGTTACTCTCATAGCATTTGCTGCATCTATTGCTATCTGGAAGAATGTAATTATAGGAGACCATTCCATTTTAGTTGGTACACCTCTGCCTCTATTATTTCCGTTAAGCCATTTTGGCTTTTTAATCAACAAATTTGGTCTGAGTTGAGCTATAGGATCATTGTCGTGGTTAAGTATTATTGCCCTTAATTTGTCTTTTTGGCTTCTTGTTAGTCTATCGAATTGATTTGGATTATCAAAGACTCCTATTGTGCCTTTTGGTACATTGACATCCGTTTCTCCTCGCTCTATCTTGCCCCACCTAGAGAGTCCGGGCATCCCAACCCACAAAGCTCTACTTATCCCATAATAATCAAACCCATCTATGCCCGTATACATTACAGTATCGCTTGAAGACCATGCCCCTAAACTTTCTCCAAAAACAATTACCTCTGGTTTTTTTGATTCTGGCATTTGTGATAGATGCATTTTTATGCTCCATAACAGACGCCTAAATTGTCTTCGACCATCGACAACCTTTTGCAAGGATAAGAACGAAGGATACTTTGCATACTGAACAACACATGTAGCTATATCACCACCCGATAGCAATTCAGCACTTTCTATCATTGTCTGGTCAATCCAGCCAGTTCCGGTAGGGGATACAAGCAGTAAGTATTTTCTTTTAAATGCGTTCGTTCTAATTAATTCGTTAATAGCAGCTTCCGCTCTAGCAGAAGAATACTTTTCGTCGCTGTTATATCCAATGTAGACTCGAACAGGAGAATTTTTAGCCGTTTTGCCTGTAACTTTCTTGATTTGATACTTGTCTATTATGTCTGTCACATATCTACGCCCTTGAAGACCTAAATCCTCAAAATTTGATAAACTTTGTGGACTTCCTGACACATTTTCATTTGTTGGCGGCGTAGAATAGCCAGGTTCCATTTTCTCATTTGCTTGGCCTATTTTCGTAACTCCGGCAAAATAAGCACCTACAGCGGCTGAAGACCACAGGCCAATATTTAACCCTTTTGCTAAATTGTTTTTTAGGGGTCCATGTCCCAGCCATTTTTTAATTCCTCTATGTGAAGACCTGAAACCTAAACCAATTAGTCTACTAAGCTGTATTACACCTAAACCTGCAATTGTTGCTGGAATTATCTTATTTGCCGGATCTTCAGGAACCGTATTGATTAAATCTCTTCGTTCTTTAATCATTGTTTTTCCGCGATATATCAATCCAGCTGTAAACATTGTCCCGATTGCTAAAGGAAGTAGTTTATTTTTTTTGTTGTCTTTTTCAAAGGTTTTTAATGAATCATAAATTGCACCACTAATTGACGCTACTTCTAGTAATCTTCCTGCACTTCTAACACCAGAAACTACTAAAGATTCGTTTTCTTTATGAGGTAAATTGGACAACACGTTACCGCTAATACCAATAACTCCTCGGGTAAACATCCTATTCGCATATGACCTATCTTCACCTAATAGATTATTGGTAACTGTCTCAACAATACCGCTAACTCCTTTTGCGCCAAGTATAGAAGTTGCTGTAGCTACGCCCTGTTGTGATGAGCTTCTAGTCATTAATGAAGGAGCCATGGACTCTAAAAATGCTACTGACTGCAAAGTAGATCCTGCTTCGGCGCTTATAGGATTGAGAGCCTTTGCAACATTTTCAGCTATTACATCTTTTGAAGGGTTTGATTCTTTTATTTTTTTACTTGCTACTACTGCGGCAGCGCTTGCTGCAGCTAATAGCCCACCAGCCATATATACGCTCTTATGCTTCATGATTGACTCTCTTATAAAAGTTGAATTTTTCTGAGGTTTATTGTATCAAATATTCACTACTTTAACAATCCAATTTATGATAATGTTAATCTATAATTATAAGCATTATAAAAGGAGACAAAATGGCAACTCGACCTTCTACAAGCAAAACAGGCTCATCAGCTAGAAAACCAATATCGCAAACTACAACAACTACAACCACAAGAAAAACAACGACTAGGCCACCAACTCCACCTAAAGAACCGGAAGAAATTGTCGTTCCTGGGGGTTTAAAATTTTCTAAAGTAATTGTTTGGATAATGTACGTATGGGTGATGATCGGAGTTGTCGCGCTAACTTTGAGAGTATTCTTGCTCCTAACGTCTGCTAATACTGTTGCTGGCTTTGCTAATTTCGTTATGAGATTATCTGCAGATTATCTCCAGCCATTCAGAAATATCTATACAGGTAGAGAAGGAGAGACCGGTTATTTAGATGTGTCAGCAATTTTCGCAATTATTGTGTACCTTTTCATAGCTTGGGGTATCCACTCACTGATTAACTACGTTCAGAACAAAATAGACCAATCTGTTAAAGAGCAGAAAGCCATCGGTCGAGTCAAAAAAGTAAAATAATATCTCGCTACAAATTAAAAATTTAATTTTATTAATCATTAGCCACTAGTTATATATTACTATTAGATGAAATTTGAGATAAACAATTAAACTGTTAATAAATGAGGCATTTTCAGTTGATTGCTTTTGGATTAGGTATTTTAACAAAAATACACCAAAATATTTACGGATAGATTCATATATGTAAAAACTAAAAGTATAATAGCGTTTGCATAATGAAAGATAAACAAAGATAATGTGAACAACATGGTGGGTTCGTAAAACATATGCAGCATCTTAGTGAAAAATGGCTTAGACCTTTCAACTATTATTACATTTTGTATTTTTTAGGAACAATTGGTGTATATGCATATTTTGTATACACACAAAATAGTTTAGATATACAGAATGCTGAAAACTGGGGTAGCAGTTTTCCTGGTGCTATCTTAGCTTTAATCGGACTATTATATAATATATTTTTTTTGCGACACGTGAAGAAATATAATCTTGGTGTAGCTTATTTGGTAAGCTTTGGAATATTTGGAGTAACCAATAATATCGCGGTAGAAGTTGCTATTAATAGTAAGGAATTATTTTTCTTATTTAACTCATACTTAACTAGTATTTCTGCAGCATTTTTTGGACCTATTGTCGCAATAACCATACTTGGTATATCTGGCGTAATTCTTGGTATGGAAATCGCAGGAAATATAGGCACCACAGCCCACGGCCTAATATTTGACACCTTAGCCTTTTTAATTAGATCTGTTATGGTAGCTTTTTTGCTTTATTCATTTAGAAATAAATACGTATCACTAGAAAAGAATCAAAGCTACATAGAAAGATACTTTGTTAACAATGAGGTTGTTAGCCTTCTGACAAATAGCATTAGTGATGGAGTTATACTATTAGACAAAAATAGTATTATTAGATCGATAAATCCAGCAGGACTGGAAATAATCGGAAAAGAAGCGCAAGAAACCATAACTTTTGACTCTAAGAAGGTTCTAAAATTCAAACAAGTAAATGGTGATGTTTTAGACACAACAGAAGAGCCAATTAATCTAGCATTTAAGCATGGTAAGGCAATACACAAAGAGTTAAAACTTGCAAAAAAAGACAAGGATATTTTTATCGACGTAACAGCGTCGATTATAGCTAATGAACAGACTCAAGAGCTTTATGGAATGGTTTTAATTCTTAGGGATATCAGCAAAAAGAAACGTGAAGAAGCAGCAAAAAGTGAATTTATCAGCACTGCATCACATGAAATGCGTACACCAGTAGCAGCAATTGAAGGTAATCTGGCACTAGCGCTTAACCCAAAAACAGGCAACCTTGACTTAAAAACCAAGTCATTCATAGAAAATGCCTACGGTAGCACACAGCATCTTGCACAATTATTCCAAGATTTGCTTGTCAGTAGCAAGGCTGATGACGGCAGACTTATAAGCCATCCGGAAGTTGTTGAACTAAGCAAAATCATTGGAGATCAAGTTGACTATTTCAGTAAAGTTGCCCAAAAGAAAAATCTAAAACTGGAGTTCATTGCCGGAGTTGACAAGCAAGAAAATAGTTCGACAAATAATGAAAATAATCCAAAGTACTACGTATACGCTGATCCTAGCAGAATAAAAGAAGTAGCTTCTAACCTAATTGACAATGCAATTAAATATACAGATGAAGGTAAAGTCAGCATAGGAATTACTGGGAATTCTGATTTAGTACAGTTCTTTGTTAGAGACACGGGCGTAGGCATACCCCAAGAAGATATTCCTCATTTATTCCAAAAATTCTATCGAGTAGACAGCTCGATAACGAGAACAACAGGGGGTACTGGACTAGGTCTATATATCTGTAAAAAAATCGTTGATCTTTGCCAAGGTAGAATATGGGTAGAAAGCGACAAAGAAGTAGGAAGCATTTTTTATGTAGATTTACCACGTTTAGACAGTGAAAAGGCTAAGGAATTAAAAAACAAAAATTAGAATCAGATTACTATGTTGCTAGTTTTTTCTTTTTTTAACTGTTTACATTCATAAGTTTTGAGCTTGTTATAAAAAATCTTTTCATCATCCGATTTAATATCTGGACCAATTGGGGCATCAGTAGTTTCACTTCTGAAAAAAGTTTCACCATCAGGGTTCACATAAGATGTATATGATCCAAAACCATGAGATAAGGTTATATAATAAATTCTATCTTCATTTTTATGACAGTAATTAAGTGTAACTGTATTCGCCATGCCATTACTATCTTCAACTGGAGATACTACTGAGTTAAATCTATCAAGCACTGGTTGCGGTATAGCATTACGACTCGTAATTAAATAAAACAGTGATACTATGATAATTAAAAGAATAAGGCATGCAATAACAAAAAATCGATGCTTTATCATAAAACCATTATACACAAGCTCGTTTCTTACATTGTCTGCAACTACGTTGTTGTAATACTGCTTATACCTGGCAGGGGTGATAGGACTTGAACCTACGACACCCAGTTTTGGAGACTGGTGCTCTAGCCAGCTGAGCTACACCCCTATAAAAAATATTATAAATGATAATGTTCAAATCTGATAGGACTTGCCCACATTCTGCGGGCCCGAAACTTCGTTCCATCAAACAAGTTTGACGAAGAAGGTTTCCTTGCGAAATGCCACTGGCATTTCTCACCTACGACACCCAGTTTTGGAGACTGGCCCACAGTCTTACTTGAAAAAAATTTCAAATCAGCTGTCGGCACACCTCACATCTGGCACTAATGTGCGCAGGTGCTCCGGTCTTGCAAACTGCCACTGGCAGTTTTCACTCTAGCCATCCACTGGACAGCGGAGAGCTACACCCCTATACAGCTTAACATTAATATAACTAATACGCTGAAGATAGTTGATCGAGTCTTTTTTCTTGAGAAACGGCATCATCTCTCATGACAATTGAGCTATCTAAGGGAACCGTATCAATCAGCAATAATTCACCCTGACTAACGCCAAGATTACCGTACCCTACTAAATCAACATAATTGCCAGTTTCTTCATTATATTTAACGCTAGATGCAATAAAGCTATTCAAAGTATTTTTGTTGCTAATACTATATATAGCATCCTCATTTAGTTCACCAAACCTACTAAAAACAGGCTCTGCTTCAACATAAGGCTGCAACGAGCTAACAGCCCATCTAGCACTTCTTAATTTAGAAAAACTACTTAGGATGGTTGGCTTATATTCTGTCTTCAGTGCGCTTTCACCTAAATAGGATGCCAATATCTGGTATTGATTATCGAATTCTTGTGACAAATATTCTGTTTTTTGTATATCTTTTGTGGTTGTATCAAAAATAATTTTTCTGACTTCATCTCTTCTTTTAGATTCAGACAATAAAACAAATTGCTGATAACCGAACCCTAACTCTGTGTGTCCGCTTTCTGGCAAACCTCCTATACATGCTCGTAAAACTGCACGATTAACTGTGTCTGCTTTCAAACCTCCACAAATTGCTGTGACTGCTATCTTTTTTAGTTTTGGCTGATTTTCTCTATCCTGCCATATTTTATCTAAGCTATTATTATTCGAAACTTCTCTAAAATGTAGGGCTTTAGAGCGTAATTTCTGGTACATAAACATACTTTATCATTTTTTTTATTTTTTTCAACTATACAGAAACTTTATAAAAGCATTCTAATCTGTTATAAATAGAGTAATGGCAAATACTAAATTAGCAACTACCAAACCTATATTATTATTGCTGTATGGATTTCCTGGCTCAGGTAAAACATATTTTGCCAGACAGCTTGCTGAGAATCTGCAAGCAGCACATGTACACGGTGACCGAATAAGACATGAACTTTTCGAAGAGCCAAGATACGATCGTCAAGAAAATAGCATAGTTGCCCAGCTAATGGAGTACATGACAGGAGAATTTTTAACAGCTGGTATTAGCGTTATTTATGATATTAATGCTACAAGAAAAGCTCAGAGAAGACACCTAAGAGAAATGGCTAGAAAGAAAAATGCAAGAAGCTTAATAGTTTGGTTTCAAATGGATGCTGACACAGCGTACTCTAGAACACAGAACCGCGATAAGAGAAAGCTTGATGATAAATACTCTTTGGCATACGACAATGACACATTTAAGCGCTATATAAGCCATATGCAACATCCAGAAAATGAAGACTATGTTGTTATTAGTGGAAAGCACACATACCCGAGCCAGCAAACAGCTGTCTTGAAAAAAATGCTTGAGTTAGGCTACATTAACGCTGAATTAGCTCAAAATAAAGTTGCTAAACCAGGACTGATTAATTTAGTACCCAGATCTGGCGTGGGCCGTGTAGACATGAAACGCCGAAACATTAATATATACTAGTTCTTGCATGATAAAACACATATCTGTTGAGGGCCTAGATAAAAAAATAATTCTCGCGCGTAGAAAAGGAACGCAGAATCTTAAAATTTCATTAAAAAGCGACGGGAATGTTAGAGTAACTGTACCTTACGGAGTACCTGAATTTGTAGCAAAAAAATTTGTAAAAGACAGAATTGACTGGATTTATAAGCATCAAAAACCACAAATAACTCTAGAATCCGGCAATCACATAGGTAAATCTCACGTGTTAAGCGTTGGATATTCTGATGCTTCAAGACATAGTACAAAAATTAATAATACAGAGATTATCGTACGTCTACCAAGAGGAACCGATGTTTATTCACTAGAAACTCAAGAGATCATAAAAAAAGCCTGCGGCAAAGCTTTGTTAAAGGAAGGTAATAATTTATTACCTCAAAGATTAGATTTTCTCTCGAAAAAGCATTCCATAGAATACAAATCTTGTAGTGTAAAAAAGCTAAAAAGTCGGTGGGGAGCCTGCGACAATAACAAAAACATTACACTTAACAGCTACCTAATCCAATTAGACTGGGAGCTTATTGACTATGTGATTTGCCACGAATTGGCTCATACCGCACACCAACATCACCAGTTGGAGTTCTGGAATATGGTCCATGAACTTCTGCCCAATTATAAAGACTTACGAAAGGCCTTGAAGTCAAAACCAACGAGCATAATGCCAACTTAATTAATTCTGTTAAAATAGTGCTTATGGCAGCTATAAAAGCGCAGAGAAAAAAAGATCAAAAAATTGATGCTCAGCTAGAACATCAAAGACTTGAAAGTCTGGTAAATAGTATGGCTGATGGCGTAATTGCTATCGATAAGAAAGGTAATATCGAGCTTTATAATGGTGCAGCACTGAACATACTAGATATTAATGCGATAAAAAAAGGTGATCCAGTAGAAAAAATTCTTAAACTTACTAATAATAAAAAAGAGCCTCTCGACACAAAATCAATTGTTTTAAGTCCAAAAACACAAACCATTTCCAGAGACTACAAAATAATTTATAGCGACACTAGCATGGCTAGTATTTATTTGAGCATCTCGCCAGTGCATTTGGGTTATGGCAAAAAAGGTGACAGTGGATATGTATTGATTATTAGAGACATAACCAGAGAAAAGTCCCTAGAGGAAGAGCGAGATGAATTTATAAGTGTTATAAGCCATGAACTTAGAACACCAATAGCAATTACCGAAGGATCGATAGGGAACGCCTTATATCTTGCTGAGAAAAACGGCGATATTGACACAATAATACCAGCGCTTAAGAACGCCCACGACCAAGCAATATTTCTTGAAGACTTGATTAATGACTTGTCAACACTATCGAGAGCTGAGAGAGGAATATTTGAGCGAAATATTGAGAACGTCAATGTTCATAAGTTCATGGAAAGTTTACAAGAGATTTATGAAAAAGATGCTAAAGAAAAAAGCCTACAATTGCATATCGATATCGACCCTAGCCTAGAGCTTATTAAGACAGTAAAACTCTATATGAAAGAAATAATGCAAAACCTAATTACAAATGCTATAAAATACACAGAAAAGGGCAGTGTAGCAATTAGTGCACAAAAACTTAGAGATGGTGTTAAATTCTCTGTATCAGACACAGGAATAGGCATTAGTAAGGGTGATCAATCTAGGGTTTTTGATAAGTTTTTCAGAAGCGAAGACTATCACACCCGTCAACAAAATGGGACAGGACTAGGCCTTTATGTCACGCGTAAACTAGCCGAATTAGCTAATGCTGAAATAACTGTTGAAAGTGAGCTGAATAAAGGCTCGACATTTACTATATATTTTCCAAATTTAGATAAATAAAGATTATTGGTCTACAGTTTTGGCAGTTCTTTTTCTACTTTTAATAGAGGAATACAAATGTTTCGGTCTTTCCAGACTATTTTACCGAACTCGTAACCATACATTGATTTAAGCATCAAAAACCAGTCTGCAACAATTAAAAAAGGTAGCGCAAACACGCCAATAATCCATAACTTACGCAGAGCCAGCCTATAAACCTCTATATTCGTAACACTTAGTATCAGAACTGAAACTATAGCAAGAGAAGCTAGTTCGATAGAGTTAGTGTAGATTGACCAGGTCAAAAGAACATATGATCCGAATATAAAGTACATTTCAAAAAACAATACTGAAAAAACAAGCTCCGGACGTTTACGCAATTGTATATATCTAGTTCTGAGACCTGTATTAAACTGCTCCTTAGCTGTCTTAGCACTTTCAACTCCGACTACCTGATTTGATACAAGAAATGAATATTTACCATGTTTACTAAACTTTCTGGCTAAATTAGCTTCTGGCTCTACTGCCTTTCTTAGGCTATCAAAGCCCCCTACATCCTTAAAATCTGCACCCTTAACAGCCCAACAAGAACTCAACACAGGCGGAGAGTACATATTGAACCTCCATAAGCCCAGCTCCCACCAATAGCGTAAGGGCTGGATAAATATCGAGCCTTCTTTTTCTTTACTTCTTTTAGGCAATATTGAAATCATACTGAAATTTCCAAGCTGAGCGACGAGTTTCGATACTGTTTCGGAGTTAAAACGTACATCTACTCCAATAAATATCAGTACATCACCCTTGGCCTCATCCGCTAACCTGTCATAAGCTAAGTTTTTAGGCAACCAATTGTCTGAAGGAGCTTCACCTTTTATAAACCTTACTCCAGAATGCGCATACTGCTTTATAAGCTCAGGTGTTCTGTCATGCGAACAGTCATCTAGTACTAATATTTCGAGTTTTGAATATGTGCTAGACAGGACAGACTCGATACATTTTGGCAAGTCTTCTGTTTCATTTCTAGCTGGTATACATATTGATACTGTAGGTAACCGTTCTGGAAGTGTGAGTTTAGCTCTATAGCGAAACAAGCTCCTGCCTACAAATACAGACAAAAACAGTAGGCTAGAAACAGCTAATTGAATATATGCTATTAAGACTAGATTTACACTTAGACCATTCGTCGCAAAATCTATATATAGCATACCGAATAAAATAGTTAATAAGCCAAAAAATACAGATGACTGCCAGAATCTTGTAAATAGCTCTCTATGATGCATTCTGTGCTTAGCTACTCTGAGGATATTAATAATCCTGAAAACAGAAATTAAAATAATTATATACGTGTAGAAGTTAAGTGAATAAGATATAACCGCAATATTTGTTGCAAATATTAAAAATATGGAGACTAAAACTAATAGCCTAATAGTTGGTTTATAGGTCTTTATCAAGCTAATAGATACTATTGCGTCTACAACCAAAGAAACCACTAGAAATATTACTGCAAGCGTAAGCATCTACTGAACTATACCATAGATATTACGAATGATTTTCTCAGCTGCTTGACTAAAGTGTAATTGTTACAGTATACTTGACAAAGAACGACCTACAATCTATGTAGGCTTTTTTATTTTAAGGAGTTAAAATGGCAAAAAAGCGCAGAAACGACGATAAGCCTAAATCAACGTCACTAAGAGAGCGTAACAAGCGGGCAGCAGAGGCTAAAGACAAGCCTAAGAGAATACGTAAGGCTGCATCAACCGCTGTTAAGCCAGTTGGAAAGGTAAGAAGCGCGTTAAGAACTGAGTACCACGTATTTCCACAAAAAGAAAACCCTGGATTCTTCTCTAAAAGTAGAAGATTTTTACCAAAGTATTTTTACGACTCATATCAGGAGCTGAAAAAAGTTACATGGCCAGGTAGAAAAGAAACATGGAAGCTAGTTTTTGCAGTATTTGTTTTTTCATTGATACTCGGAGGCTTCATAGCTTTACTAGACTTTGGATTAGAAAAACTATTTAGAAATATAATTTTATAAAAAGGAATTTAAATGAGCAAAAGATATGACACTCATAAACACTGGTACGCAATTCATACTTATAGCGGATATGAAGAAAAAGTAGCCGAGTCAATTAGACAGCGAGCAGAAAGTCTTGATATGAAAGACAAAATTTTTCAGGTATTGGTGCCAAAAGAAAAGATGATTGAAATCAATAACGGTAAAAGAAAAGTCGTCGAGAAAAAAATATTTCAAGGATATGTCCTGGTAAACATTAAACTATCCGAGGATGCCTGGTATATTGTTAGAAACACTCCTGGAGTTACAGGATTTGTAGGCTCAGGAAATGAACCAAGCCCTGTGGAAGATGAAGAAATAGAAAAAATTATGAAACGAATGGGCAAAAAAGATCCAAAACACAAGATTGATTTTAAAGTTGGAGAAGTTGTCGGTATCATCGATGGACCATTCAAAGGATTTGACGGAACCATTAACGAAATTGATCCAGCTAAAGGAAAACTTAAGGTTCTTGTTAATATGTTTGGTAGAGAAACACCTGTAGAACTTGACAGCCTTCAAGTAAAAAAGACTTAAGTAACTGTATCTCAGAATGTATCTATGCAACATACTTGATGATTAATACTTATTGTTGTATTATAATATCATGCAATATGTTGGACAATCTGAAGGATTTGTTGAGCCTCTAAAAGGTGAGAATGCAGAATTTTTATTCTCTTACCATGACCGAACTTTGGCAACTAAAGCCTCAGATAGGAGCTCTAGTGAAGAACAGGTTAGCCAAGCCGTTGAACGATTAGTAAATATCGCTGTTAAAAGTGGGCATGCAGATCCTCATACAGCTCTATATTTTTTAGATAAAATCAGTCAAAGTCATCCAGGAATCTTAAACAAACACGAAAATACACTAGTAGAGGCGGGGATTGATGGCGGCCATAATAGAGCACAAAAATATCCAGATGTGTCTACAAAATTTTTAATGGTTGCTTCAGGAGTGCCACTTATCGATGACAGCAAAAAATAGACTTATAGGTGTTAATGTAGTAAAATATACTAGTTACGCACGTATACATGTGAGAGCTTCAAACTCACATTTGTTTTAAGGAGAATTAATAAATGGCTGGTAAACCAGTGAATGCAACTTTAAAGATGAAATTAAAAGGTGGGCAAGCTTCCGCAGCTCCTCCTGTGGGATCAACGTTAGGTCAGTATGGAGTTAACATGATGGACTTCATAAACCCATTTAATGAACAAACTAAAGATATGATGGGACAGGACATAACTGTTCATATATTTATTCATGATGATAAATCAATGTCATGGAGAATAGTGGGCACCCCAACAGATGTATTAATATTGAAAGCTCTTGGAGAGAAAAAAGGTTCAGGAGTACCAAACAAAGAAAAGCTATCAAAAAAATTAAATGACGCTCAAATTACAGAAATTGCAGAAACCAAAATGAAAGACGTGAATACTAATAGATTAGAATCTATTAAGAAAATGGTTGTTGGTACTGCTAGAAGCATGGGCATTGAGGTTGAAAGTTAGCTCAAAATGTCTGAAAGCAAAGGAGCAATATCTAGGTTTGACGTAACAGACGATAAATTAAGCTTAGGTGATATTGAAGATAGACTTGATACTGCGGGTGAAATAGCAACAAGTGCACTTAGAGAGGTGGAAGATCCAGTAATAAAAGGTGCTGGTATTATCGCTCTAACCTGCCAAATGACCGGACTTGAGGAGCCGGCATTTTTAGAAAGTATTTTCGAGGCAAAACAAGGTGACATCGACGAAACATTATCTAGAATAGAGACTGTTTCCAATGACCCTAGCAGTAATGGTCCACACCCCACCAAGAGAATAAGTTTGGGTGTTTATTATAAGTAATCAATAAATAATTTGTGGGAGTTTTGCAAATTTGCGGATGTCTGCACCACGAAAGGAGAAAGAAATGGCTGAAACAAAAGCCGATTTAATCAAAAAAGCAAAAGGGTTAGGTATAGAACATATATCTACTAAAAATACTATGGTCGAGCTTCGTGAAATGATAAAAGAAGCAGATCCAAAGAAGCACAATAAGGAAGAGCTACCTACTGAAGGACATGAAGCTAAAGTAGCCAAAGCTGGTAAACGTAGCGCTAAGGGCTTAGCAGAAGCTGAAGAAAAAGCTGAAAAAGAAGCCAGAAAAACTGGAGACACAGACTTAGACAGCAAAGACATTAAAAAACCCAAAATAGTTCAAAAAACTAAATCTAAACTAGAACGATCTGGAAAAAAACTAAGAGAAGCTACTAAACTAGTTGATAAAGATAAAAATCTCGGCTTAAAAGAAGCTATTGACCTAGCCACTAAAACATCAACGACTAAGTTTGATTCTACAGTTGAATTACACATAAGACTTAATGTTGACCCTAAACAAGCAGACCAAAATATACGAGAAATCGTTGTACTTCCTGAAGGCACCGGTAAAAATGTGCGAGTTGCAGTTTTCGGCGACGCTGAAGACGTCGCTGCTGCCAAGAAAGCAGGAGCTGATATATCTGGGAGTGATGAATTCTTGCAGCAACTCGACAAAGGAGTAATAAATTTTGACGTTCTAATTGCTAACCCTCAAGTCATGGCTAGGTTAGGAAAATATGCAAGAGTACTAGGACCTAAAGGCTTAATGCCTAATCCAAAAAGCGGCACTGTCACAAAAGATGTAGCAAAAGCCATAAAAGAATCAAAAGCAGGTAAAGTCGAGCTAAGAGTTGATGACAGTGGGATAATTCATCTTGGTATTGGAAAGGTTAGCTTTGGTACGGACAAACTATTCAATAATGCCCAGCAAGTATTTGCAAGCACGAAATCTGCAAAACCAGCAAGCTTGAAAGGCAACTACGTTAACACAATTCATGTCACAACATCAATGGGACCGTCAATTCAAGTAATGAATTCTGAACTATAAGCTGCCCAATTGTAATTGTTTTATGTTTAATATAGTCTTAAATTAATGCCCCATATACATGACAAATACGACTTCACAGTAAGTGCCTTTATATTACACCCGAATGAGGCTAAGCTGCTTCTAATTAACCACAGAAAACTAAACATTTGGCTTCAGCCTGGAGGGCATGTAGAGCTTGATCAAGACCCATTGCAAGGTTTAGATCATGAGCTGCTTGAAGAGACTGGCCTTGAGCTATCAAAATGCCAAATTATTGAACCCGCAAAACAACCTAAAGTCCGAGGTCAAAAAACGCTACCACTGCCATTCCATTTTAATGTGCATGATTTTAACAAAAAACATAAACATATAGACTTAGAATATGTTATAAAATCGTACACCGATAAAATAAAGCCCGAAGAAGGCGAGTCTCAAGAATTTGGCTGGTTTAATGTTGATGAGATTGAAAAATTAAATAAAAACAAAAAACTTTATGATGGAACACTAGACATCTGTAAATGGGTATTAGAAAAAAACGTGTAAAAACTACGTCGTTTTTTATAGTGCTCATGGTTGTTTGCACTGTTTAAAACATCTAAACTATAGGTTAGATGGATGAGGGGAACTCGCAAGCACTCAAGCCACCTGTAACAGGTGTGTATAGCAATACTCAGATAAGAGAAGCTATTGCTCGAGGGCACATAGTATTTCATCCTTATGTAGAAAATCATATAGCTGGCAGCAGTATAGATGTAACACTAGGACATTGGTTTTATAGAACCGAGAGAAACACGAACGGTGGATTCTATAACCCCTTTGATGAAGGTGACGTTAACAAATATTTTGACGGTCCTTTCCCTGCTGAAACACACGAGTTATGGGCAGAAGCAAATGGTCGCAAGCCCTTTGCCGGCATTCCTTATAATCAGCAAATAATTGTTCTGGCTCCTGGAGAGCGCATATTAGCTCATACTCATGAGTTTATAGGTATAAAAGCACCTGGAACCAGTACTATGCAAGCACGCAGTACTTGGGGTAGAAATGGTGTTGCTGTGTGTCTAGATGCAGGATGGGGTGACCCAGGCTATATTAACCGTTGGACAATGGAAATTTATAATATGAACCAACATCACAGTGTAGTACTGCCGGTCGGAGAACGTATCGCTCAAATCGTCTTCTATCATACTGGACCTGTAGATGGACAATACAAGCAAATAAGTGGAAAATACCAGTCCGCTATAGACAACGATCTACCCAAGCTTATGCGGGATTGGCGTCCAGAACAAATGCTACCAAGAGCATACAGAGACCAGCGTAGGAGACCTATAGAATTATGATGCTAAGAAGTCTAGAAAATTCACCAATTGACCATAAATTGGAAACTGAATTACATGTTTATGGTGAGACTCATAGCATAGATTCAGTGCGTCAGCCGTTCTTAAATTCTCCTTATTACGAATCAATTAGTGCACTTAGGCCAAGATTTGAAACAGTCGCCTGGACACAAGACGATGAAAAGTTTACCGAGTTACAAGGGCCTGATGTTAACCCTGTTGAGCACGGTCCATATCAGGCAAGAACTGTAGCAATACCTATGATAGATGCACAGAATAATTCTGATGCTCAATTTAGGCCCACCAATGAAGGAGCGGAACACTTTGTCGCCTATCATGTTCAGCATGACGACCACGAAGGTGTTTACGCTCAGAAACACCACATGAATCACGATGTTCCTTTGACTCAAAAAACCACTGAGTCAGAACAAGAAGAGCATAATCTTTGGTTAAAGATAAATGACGAGCTATTCACTAATAGCAAAACTATGGCTTACTATGTTGAGCAGTTTGAGTTTAGTAAAGGTTTTCTACGTAATTTCTGGAATATCAGTGAAAGAATTGGTTATGTATCAACAGGAATTCAAGCATTGCATTTAGCAGAAGAAGAAAAAAGTTTGTCAAAGAATGAAAGAGAAAATGCATACACAATGGCAAGGCTAGTTATTGGCAGGAGTTTAGGTGTAATTGAATCACAACGACAGAATATAACATATGCAGACCAGTTTGTAACCAATAATGAAGATATGTTCAGCAAAGTATCTAAGTATTTTGATTTTAGTAGAAAGGACTTATACATATGAGCCGACAAAAACAAACAGGAAGGTTTTTCGTAATAGAAGGTACTGATGCTTCTGGCAAAACAACACAGTTTAAACTTTTAGGAGAAAGACTGGCTTTATCTGGATACGATGTTGTAACTTTTGATTTTCCGCAATATGAACAAGAGTCTAGCTACTTTGTACGAGAGTATTTAGCAGGTAAATATGGCAGCGCTGGTGAGGTTGGGCCTTATACTGGTAGCGTGTTTTATGCCCTGGATAGATTCTCAGCAAAAAGTAAAATACAGCAAGCCCTGAATGAAGGTAAGATAGTTATTACTAACAGGTTCACTGGCAGTAATATGGCACATCAAGGAACAAAATTTGCTAATCCAGAGGAGAGACGTGGTTATTTTATATGGCTTGACAATTTAGAATACCAAATGCTCGGTATTCCTCGTCCGACAATTAGTACCGTTCTGAGAGTTGATGCTAATACTAGTAAAAGACTTTTAGATAAGCGTGCAGCTGATAATCCTGACCGTACGAAAGACATACATGAAACAGACATTAGCCACTTACAAAGATCTGTCGATGTTTATGATGATCTTTGCACACTATTTCCTAAAGATTTCTTGCGCATTGACTGTGTCAGAAATAATGAAATGCTAACTAAAGAACAGGTGCATGATCTACTTTGGAACACTATTGAAAGCTATTTACCCAAAGCATCCGATGGTAAGGGTACAATTTCTGAAGGACTAAAAAAACATGATAATTATATAACCCAAAATTCAAACGGTGTTAATGTAATGACTGATGCTGGAAAGCAGTATTTAAGCAGTGCAGTTACTAATACTGATGATAATGTCTACGCGTTCAATGATGAAATGAGCCCAATAACTATTGCTGCAGCTATGGCAAGACTAAGTCGTAGAGCTGATGATATGCGTATCACTATATTAGATGAATTTGCAGAAGCAGCTACAAAAAAAGATGAGAAGCTACTCCAAAGAGTAATTACAGCTTATGGTGACGACTCCGTACAACAACTGGTAGGACAACATGTAGTAGTCGAAGGTGCTAGTAATTTATTAACTAAAAAGCTTGAATGGGGCAGGTTAGCTTCTTACCTCGAACAGTCCACCAGATACATCTATTTTGACAAAAAAGATGAAAATGGTAACTACAAGTACGTAATCCCAAGCCACTTTGATGAAAGTACCAAAGAGCAATATATAGAGATAAACGACAAGATTTTTGATACATATTCAGAAATGGTCAGAGAATTAACAGATTATGTTAGAGATAGATCTAATGTTCCTAAAGCTGAACGGGATGTGGCCTGGAAAGGCGCGACAAGAGCACAAGCTTGCGATGCAATAAGGGCTGTACTACCTGTTTCGACTAAATCTACAGTTGGCATATTTGCCTCGGGTCAGGCTCTAGAAAATCTAATAATGAATCTCCAAGCCGACGAATTACCTGAAGCTCAAGAAACTGGCAATAAAATTCTTAAAGAATGCAGAAAAGTATTAAGCACGTTCTTAGAGAGAGCTGATAAACCTGAAAGAGGTGGTGCGACTGTTGCTTACCGCTCAACTACTAGTAAAAATGTAAAAAATCTAGCTGATGAAATGCTACCTGCTAACTTCACATCAGCCACTAAATCAGTTGACCTAATAGACGTCTGGCCAAGAAACGAAATGGACCTCGTACCTGATATGTTATACCAGCACAGCAATCTGCCGCTTAGAGATATTAAAAATGCTGTAGATACTTGGAGCTACGATGAAAAACTTAAAGTTTTTGAAGCGTATGTCGGAGAGAGATTAAACCGACGTCATAAGCCTGGAAGAGCACTGGAAAAAGCCCACTATAGCTGGGATTTAGTTTGCGATTATGGAATATTTCGTGATCTA
>JAUIKH010000045.1 GCA_030430915.1 bacterium
CCTATCCTATAGAAGGATATGTAGATATTAGAAGCTGGGGAGCCGGAGGAGAATCAATTGTTGTTGATAGTGAAAAAGAGCCAGAAGGCTATGATAAATTAAGAAATTCCTTTCTAGAAAAGATTAGTAGCAAGCAGTTTAGAAGTGATGAAGAAAAAACACGTGCTAGTTTAGAAGCTATATTTGAAGCAGTTTCAGAAACAATTGATTATGATCTTAGTTATGCAGAAAATACTACAGAATTTGTCAAAAATCACCCTGATGCAGGTGATGCAAGAAAAATAAATCTATCAAACTATTTGATGGACGGAAAAGGTGTCTGTAGACATATGGCTCTAGCTTGCTCATGGTTGGCTGGTGATGCACAGAATAAAGGACTTTTGGACTCAGAAGGTAAGCTTACTGCTGAAGTTAACCAAAATACTGATCCTAGTGATCTTTCCGCTCATGAGTGGGGCAGATATACGTCTCCTGATGGTAAAGTATATATTTTAGACCCAGCCCAAGGATATTTTGGTACCTTGGAAGATTTAGCAAATGACTCCAAATCAGGAAAAAAACGTTGGGAATACTTCAGAAACGCACAAGAAAAAAAGGAATATCAAGCTAGAGCAGTAGCGGAAACAGTTATTGAATCGGCAAGAATAGATGAGTATAAGTTTTCTCCTGGTCAAAGCGTTACAGTAGAGCGTACTAGCGGTGAAATTGAAGATGGTTGGGAAGTAGGTGAAACTATAGTGACGGAAGATGGTAGTGAAAAGGTAATAGTTTTCAGTCCAGATGGTAAATTCGAAAAAACTATAAGAAAAAACAATCTGTATGAAATGCAGCCAAAAGAAGGAAGACTAGAAGAAGAGCAAGGTTCCTCGGGTGAACAAGCTAGCTTGACTGACAACGAACCTAAAGAAGTAAAAGAAAAAAGCATCAGTCAGGTTATTGAAGAGGTCAACCGACAAATAGAAGGAATTACAAATGGTATATCAGAAAGCGATTCTATGAATCTCTGGCGGTATGCTTCTGGCACTATAAACAAAGCCGAGGCTCAAAAAGAAGGTAATGGACAAGAATCAACCTTTCAGGGTCAACTTGCAGGAAGTGGGTATATGGCACTAAGTGAAGAAGCTAAAAAAGTATCTGGAAAATATTTAAGGTTAATGCAGGAACAAAGCAGATTATTAGACTTGCAAGAAAAACACTAAATAATTATTTATAAGAGGTGTACAGTGCAAGTCTTTATTCAACTATGACTTCGGTGCGGGGAACTGTTTTACCAGTGAAGTTCTTTTTTCTTCTTGAAATGTAGTTAACTACACCGTCTTTTGCTGCATGAATAGTGTAGTTACGACTCATGAATGTGCCACGTCCTGCTAGTTTTGTCTGACCAACCTGTCGAACTAGAACTTCGCCTTCACGGACTTTCTGGCCGCCAAAGCGCTTAACACCAAGTCTTTGACCCGGACTATCATGAATATTTTTACTTGTACCGCCAGCTTTTACATGACTCATATTTTCGATCCTTTCTGGCAGCGAATTGCTGCGGCAGAGTTTTCTGCTACTCGTTCAACGTATAAAGATACGTCTCACTCTTTGCTCAATCTCTTTCTTGCACTTCATCTACCAGAAAGGATCTAGCTCAAGATTTTACATGTAGCTAATTTTTAATTAACACCAGTAGTTCGCGTCCTACCACTTGGCCTTCACGATGGTAAATAAGGTCTTTATTCTCCACGTGCTTAAATCTTAAACGAGTATAACCCATATCTGTTAAATGGTCAAGCATTGGAAGGTGTAAAAACTCATGTTTTCCTCTCCATGCAGGAATACCTAAGCATAATCTAGTACCCGGCTTCAATTGTTTTGAAATGTTCTGCAAAAATCGGTGATTAATGACATTTGCTTCATAAATTATTTTACTTAAGTGCTCGCTTTCTGGCAGTCGGGACAGTGGATGACCTAAGAAAGTTTCTGCTGCCACACTATCGATTTCAAAATCCCAGTTATGCGTGGTGGCGTTAGCACTTGAAACCGAAAATGATTTATCTATATGAGGGTGCTTTTTAAGCAGCCAGTTTAGGTTGTCTATAGTGTAATCTACCATCCTCTGATCTATATCAGACCCATAAGCATCATAATTCATCAATAAAGCTTCTTGTAAAACTACCCCCGTACCGCAGAAAGGGTCAAGCACTGAATTGACCTTTTTTTGCCCAACAGCGAGGTTTATTATTATTTGAGCTAGTTTAGGTGGAAGCATACCGACTTTTGCATCACGTTTAGGTCTTGCTTGGTCACGTTTGGAGTAAGCATCAATATCTTGAATATTTACAGTTTTAGCTAATAATACTTTCTTGCCATCTGAGATAATTAAAAGCTCCCAGCCATTACTACTAGTAAGATTATTGTGAATAACTACAGCGCTCCCCAGAACTTTATCTTTATGTGGCACCATTCTGACCGATTGTCCAGTGTTTTTTATTGATTTTTTAACCAGCAGGGCAGTTTTGGCTACTTGTTTTGCAGTCGTACTACTCAAACCATAAACACTTATCCCAAAAGTTAATTTGCCTGAAATTTGTTCCGCGTGAGCTGGAGCAGTGTCAAATAAATATTTTTCAATATCTGACCATTTTGTGCTTTTTAATTCAGCCAGTATCTGCGCAGTTTTAACTACTCCACCAAGTCTTTGAAGTTTAATGTCGGAGGTTTGCAGGTCGAGTAAGACAGATTGATCTCCAAATGGTGACACAACTTTATTACCATACAGACTTTCAAGCTCGGCCAAGCCAAGTGAGGGTTGTCTACCAAGAATTGCTATACTTTTGTGCATAGCTGCTATTATGTATGTATTAGTCAAAGAAAACAAACTGGGGAATTGATGAATTTTAAATCAGTAAAATTCTGGATAAATGTTATTACCTTAGCCGCACTAGTTTTGCTTATCTTTCTAGCCAGAGAACAGATACAGGATGCTTTTAAATCATTTACTAAACTAAACTGGCTGTGGATGCTACTAATCATTCCAGTTCAGCTATTTAATCACTTTAGTGTTGCCAATTTTTACAAAAGCTATTTAAAGACAATGGGAGAAAAAATAAAGACCACAGAGTTGTTCAAGGTCTCATTAGAGATGAATTTTATAAATAATGTATTTCCGTCTGGTGGGGTTAGCGGTTTTGGTTATTTAGGCTTTAGGCTGGGCAAACTTGGTGTTAGTGGTTCAAAGTCGACCCTGCTGCAAACATCAAGGCATATCATTACCTTCATAACATTTATTGTTTACCTGATGTTAGCTTTATTCTTACTTTCATTGTTCGGATCTGCCAGCAGATTTATAATCTTGTTAGCTACCAGCATGTCTTTCCTGATAATTTTTGGTTTCTTGATTCTTCTGTACATAATTAGTAATGAAAAGCGTATCAAAAAGTTTACGGCGGCTTTGCCAAAGCTAGTCAATAAAGTAGCAAAAGTGCTGCACAGTAAAAGCAAGCAACCCATTGATATAGAAAAGATAGAAAAGCTATTCGGCGATTTGCATAAAGACTACAAGCACGTTCGCAAAAACTGGCGTGATTTACGAAAGCCATTCTACTGGACAATGACTATGAACTTTACAGAAATTCTTACAATTTTCTTGGTCTATTTGGCATTTTCAGAAATTGTTAATCCTGGAGCAATTATTATTTCGTATGCTGTTGCTAATATCGCTGGATTAATTTCAATTTTCCCTGGCGGGGTAGGTATATATGAAGGCTTAATGACGGCCGTTATGGCCTCAGCCGGAGTAAATAAAGCTTTGGCACTATCGGCAACGGTAGTATATAGGGTTTTTAACATGGGTATATTTTTGCCAATAGGCTACTATTTCTACCATAAAGCACTTAAGGGTGAGGATAAAGAAGAGATAAATAAAATTCTAGAGAAAGACGGAAAGAAGTAGTGTTAGAGCCTGTATTTGACGTAACATCTGCTGTTGCTGTTCTAAATCAAACCTTAGAGTATGCATACCCAACAATTACCGTAGTAGGTGAGCTAGCAAATTTTAAGGTTGCAAAAGGCAAATGGGTCTATGCAGACATTAAAGATGATAACTCAAAATTAAGAATGTTTGGCACGGTCTTTAATTTGCCTGGTCCACTAGAAGAGGGTATGAAAATAGAAGTAATTGCTCAGCCTAGAATTAATCCTATTTATGGATTTAGTCTAAATTATATTTCAATTAAGCCGGTTGGAGAAGGAAGCATAAAAAAAGCAGCGGAT
>JAUIKH010000013.1 GCA_030430915.1 bacterium
CAAGAAAACATTCTGATAAAAACATGTTTTCGACCATGAAATTTATAAGGTTACTGAACGTAGCTAGTGGCCCCACTAGCCCAATGTTGAATTGTAGTCTAAAATAGTTAAGTAAATGCGCAAGTGGCGGAATTGGTAGACGCGCTACCTTGAGGGGGTAGTGGGAGCAATCCTGTGGAGGTTCAAGTCCTCTCTTGCGCACCAAATTAAAAAAGCCTAGAATTTAACTAGGCTTTTTTAATTTGGTGGGTGATGAGGGACTTGAACCCCCGACCCCCTCGGTGTAAACGAGGTGCTCTAGCCAGCTGAGCTAATCACCCAAAGCTTCACTATTCTACTATTTAACAGAAGTTTTTACAAGAAAACTAAGTAGATTGTTTCTGCAGTTATATTTGAGAATTAAAAATTAACGTGTAAACTGTATACTAATGAATAGCTGGGCAATGCAAAGATACGCAAGAGTAGGAAATACATTTATTGATAATAATTTTTCTGAGAGTGTGCCAGATGAGTTTGAAAAGATACCTGTAGGGAATTCTGGAATAAATTTAACGCTAAGCTGGTTCAAACTATATGATCTGAATCCAATGAAACTACTAGGATTTGATGTATCAGCTGAATTTTATAGAAATAATGCTAGAAAAATTCCTAAAGAAATTGATGCGTTGGATGATGAAAAATTAGTTTTTATAAATATACCGGATGTAACACCTGATGCAAAAGTTGCTAGCTGGATTGTAATGAATCAAGTACGTAATCATTCTCATATATTGCAAACAGAGCCTACTCAGCAAGCTCCAAGAACTCTAATGAATGCTATTTCGGTTGAAGTAGCATTCGTTAATAAACTGAATAATTAACGATATGTTTTGTGCGGATAGTGCTATAATATAAGCATAAACAAAGGAGAGGTTAATGTTGTGGATTATTATTGGTATCGTAGCTGTTCTAGCTGTGATTCTAATCGTTATATATAACGGTTTAGTAAATACAAAAGTAAGAGTTGATGAAGCGTGGAGTGACATCACAGTTCAGCTAAAACGAAGAATAGATTTGATCCCAAATTTGGTCGAAACAGTTAAAGGCTACGCAAAGCATGAAAAAGAAACTTTTCAACAAGTTACTGAAGCAAGAACTGCGATGATAAATGCTGGGAATGATGTAAAAGAGAATGCAAAAGCCGAAAACATGCTAGAAGGAGCGCTTAAGAGTATTTTTGCAGTAGCAGAGGCTTACCCGGACTTAAAAGCTAATGAAAACTTTAAAGAACTACAAGCCGAGCTAGTTGATACAGAGGACAAAATTCAGGCTTCTAGAAGATTCTATAATGGTGCAGTAAGAGCATTGAATATAAAAGTTAAAACTTTTCCGACAGTCATATTTGCTGGCATGTTAGGCTTTTCTGAAAGAGATTTCTTCGAACTAGATGAAGCTGAACAAGCACAAGCTGAAAAGCCTGTTGACGTTAAGTTTTAGTTTGACCAAATTAGTTGAGGCTTAGATTGTGTATTCAGAGATAGCTAAAAACAAACGAAAAACAATATATTTGATTTTCTTTTTCTTGTTGCTTATAGCAGGTATAGCATATTTTGCTGGCATATATTTTGGTGATTATTCTATAACAATTGGGGCTATGATCGGTGCATTAATCTATGTAACAATTAGTTATTTCGCGTCTTCTAAAGCTGCTTTGACTTTCAATGGTGCGAAACAAATTGAAAAAAAAGACGATCCTCGACTATGGAGAACAGTTGAAAATTTAGCAATAACTGAGGGTTTACCAATGCCTAAAGTTTATATCATAGAAGATCCTGGAATGAACGCCTTTGCAACTGGCAGGAACCCAGAGCATGCTTCAGTTGCCATTACAACTGGGCTGTTAAATGCACTAGAAGACAGCGAATTACAAGGCGTCATGGCTCATGAGCTAGGTCATGTCAAGAACTATGACATTCGTGTAAGTATGGTGGTTTTTGGTCTTGTTGCTATAGTTTCTATTATGGCTGACATAATACTTAGAGCTACAATTTTTGGTGGAAGAGATAACAAGAATTCGAACAATGTGTTAATGATAGCCGGTATCGTTGCTATGATAATCACACCAATTATTGCCGCAATAATCCAGTCAGCTGTTTCTAGGAAAAGAGAATATTTAGCCGATGCTACAGGTGCATTAACTACTAGGTATCCAGAAGGTTTGGTAAGTGCACTTGAAAAGATACGTGATGGGGGCTCATCACTCAAAAAACAAAATGCTTCAACTGCACACTTTTTTTTCGCAAATCCGTTAAAGGGTGGGAATAAGATCTCTTCGCTATTTAGCACTCATCCGCCTGTAGATGAACGAATAAGCAAACTAAGAAGTATGGGTTCACAACTGTGAGCAAATCAACTGAAAAGGAAAATATAACTAAAAAAACTCGCTCAAAGAAGGTTGTAAAGCAGCCAAAGATAGTGGCAAAGGATGCCAAATTAAGAAAAAAGCCGAAGTACAAGAGTCTCCGCCTTCATAAAAGGGTAAAACACCCTAGTCAGCCAATTCCTAGTTGGTGGAAAATTACTAAAAAAGCCTCAAAGCTAATTTTAGTTAATAAAAAAGCCATTGGTTGGTTTATTTTAATTTATAGTTTACTATACTTAGTTTTTGTAAGAGGATTTGCCTCGCCAGTTGATATTGATGAAATACGAAATAATTTTGACGGTGTGTTAACTGATGATGCATCTTCTTTAGCTACAAATTTCACTTTTTTTAGCCTCATGGTTAGCTCTACAACGAGTGCTGCTGGTGAAATATCAGGACTTTATCAAATGATATTTATCATTACAAGTGCTCTGGCTCTCATATGGCTTTTTAGACAGCAACAGGCTGGAAACAAGGTGACTATAAAGGAGGCATTTTATCGAGGAATGTACCCACTCGTGCCGTTTGTTATTATCGTTATTGTACTAGCTTTACAGACAATCCCAGCATCAATCGGTAATTACCTGTTCACTACAGTTACTAGCACTGGTTTGGCGATAAACTTTCTTGAGCAATTTGTATGGTTACTGCTTTTTATTTCCTTACTTTTACTTACTTTGTATTTAATAAGTTCTTCGCTAATCGCATTATTTGTGGTTACTTTACCTGATATGACTCCAAAGATTGCTTTATCTAAGGCAAAAGAGCTGGTGAGTTTTAGACGTTTTAGTGTAATGCGAAAAGTGATTGCACTGATAATTTTGGTAGTATTCATTTATATAGTTATAGTTTTCCCTATGATATTTTTATCTGCTGATCTTGCGCAGTTTGTATTCTTTTTCTTGACAGTGGTGGTTGTACCTTTTGCTGTCGCATATTTATTCGTTCTGTATAGAGAGCTGTTGTGAGATGGGCAAAAAAGCTGTTCAGGAAAGATATTTAGAGCTTAAAAAATTACTGAATAAATACTCGTATGAGTATCACGCTATTGATAATCCAACCGTGAGTGATGCTGTATATGATGGACTGATGGCTGAACTTAAAGCAATAGAAGATAAACAACCCGACTTAATAGATTTTGATTCTCCTACTCAAAGAGTTGGAGATCAGCCGTTGGATAAATTTGAAAAATTCGAACACACTAAACGAATGATTAGCTTACTTGATTGTTTTTCTGATGTTGAAGTTGAATTGTGGCTAAGTAGGATAGAAAAAATAGATAAGTCAGTTAATAATGCATCTTTTTGGGTTGATTCTAAAAAAGACGGATTAGCATGCGCACTACATTATCAGGACGGTAGACTTGTCAGAGCCGTAACTAGAGGTGACGGGTCAACTGGAGAAGTAGTAACAAGCAATGTTAAGACAATCAGAACAGTTCCATTAAGCCTGCCTAAAGAACATCCTTTTTCTAAAGGCTTCACAGAAGTTAGAGGCGAGATAATAATGACGAGAAAAGATTTTGAAAAGCTTAATGCAAAGCGTGAGTCTGAGGGATTATCGACATATATGAACCCTAGAAATTTAAGCGCTGGCACAATTAGGCAGTTAGATTCCAAATTGGTTGCCGATAGACCACTGCGCTTTCACGGTTATGATTTATTAAGAGATAACATAGAGGAAGTGGTAACTAACCAGTTTGCATACAGTACCATGAAAGATCTGGGTTTCTATGTTGACAAAGAAGCTCATTTAGAAGAGGGCATTACTTCTGTCTTAAAGTATGCCAAAGAGTTTGAAACTATAAAAGATGAGCTGCCGTACAACACTGATGGTTTAGTAATAAAAATAAACGACCGAAAATTATTTGACAGTTTAGGTACTGTGGGTAAAAATCCCAGAGGAGCAATAGCGTATAAATATCCTGCCGAAGAAGCTACCACAACTGTAAAGGATATAGTGATTAGCATAGGCAGGACAGGGGCTGCAACGCCTGTTGCAGTTTTTGATCCAGTATTAGTTGCTGGAACTAAAGTAAGACATGCGAGTCTACACAATGCCGACGAGATTGAGAGAAAAGATATAAGAATCGGAGACACAGTTGTTATATACAAGGCAGGTGATATTATTCCGCAAGTTCAAAAAGTAATTCTCGAGCTAAGACCTGATAAGACTAAGAGGTTTCATTATGAAACTGAGCTAAAAAGACAGTATCCTGAACTTAATTTTTATAGACCAGAGGGAGAGGCTGTTTACAGAGTAAAAGGTGTTAGTGGCAAAATCTTACTTACTAAAGGTCTAGAGCACTTTGCATCTAAGGGCGCTCTAGATATTGAGGGTTTAGGAGAAAAGAATGTCGAGGCTTTGGTTGGCTCTGGACTTGTTAGTGATTTTGCCGATATCTACACATTAACTAAAGAACAGATTGAATCACTAGATAGATTTGCGGATTTATCTGCTAATAATTTAGTCAAAGCTATAGCCGACAAGAAGCACCCAATGTTGAGCAGGTTTATTTTTGCATTAGGCATAAGGCATGTTGGCGCTCAGACGGCAATTGATTTAGCTAATAATTTTAAAAAGTTAGACAATCTAGGTACGGCTACGTATGAAGAACTAAAACATGTTGAAGGAGTCGGAGAAATAGTAGCAGAATCAATTTTAGGTTGGTTTGTTGATGATGACAACCAGGCCTTATTAGCTAAGTTTAGACGGCTTGGTGTGTGGCCTAAAGTTGTTAAGACTGTCGGCGGAAAGCTTTCCGGTCAAAGCTTCGTAGTAACGGGAAGCTTGGAGTCTATGAACAGAGACGAAGCAGCTAGCCGTATAAGAGAGCTTGGCGGGACGTTTCAGAACTCAGTCGCTAAAGGCACAACTTATTTAGTAATGGGTACAAAAGCCGGTAGTTCAAAGGCTGAAAAAGCAAAAAAACTAGGTACAGAAGTTATTAACGAGACGAAATTATTAAATCTTATAAGCTAATGCTCAAGCGTATGCTTGACTTCACAAAAGCATTAGTGGCATAATCAAGTTCATACGGGTGTCATGGCTCGAGTAAAATAAAAATATTAAAAATAAAAACCCGAGCCGGGTGGGCACACCCGAAAAAATAGCCGAGTTATCGGCTATTTTTAATTTTAATCACGTTATAAATGCTAGAATATACTAGCTTATATTGATTCGTGGGGCATTAGCTCAGCTGGCTAGAGCGCTACACTGGCAGTGTAGAGGTCATCGGTTCAAGTCCGATATGCTCCACCATATTTAATGTAAGTAATAATTTACCAAATAAGGCTATAGGCTGGTACAATATAGTTCATGAGTAGAATAAAAGTTTTGAGAAACCCTATAAATAAATGCATAAACTACATAAACAGTCTTGATCTTCGTAAAATTACAACTAGACTTTTGATATTAGGTATAATTTTTGCTCTAGCTGGAGCCTACCTCTGGTACAGTCGTCTTTATATGACAAATGAGCGTAAATTTTGGTTAGCGATAGAAAATAGTATGACAACCAAAAGCGTTACTAGAACTATTGTATCTGGTGGGACCGGAAATCAGGTAGTCCAAGATCAGAGATTCTTCTTTTCACCGCAAATTGGCTCAAAAAGTAAAGTGAGCTATAACCAAAAAAGTGCAACAGTAGATACAGCAGTAGTGACAGAAGGAATGACATTTCCTGATTCACAGTTTTCTAGGTATATATCTTTCAATACTAATCAAAAAGATAAAGAAGGGAATGTGCCTAATCTAGACGAAGTACTGGGTAAGTGGGAAGGCAATGAAATTCAAGAGTCAGAGTTAGATCAAGCTAAGCAGAATTATGTTGGAGAACTAGTGAGTCTAGTAATCTTTGGAAACTATTCACCAGAATTTAGGGATAGTTTAATAGCAGGATTGAAAGAAAGTGACGCATATCAAATCAATAATTCAAGCGAAACAGAAGACGCTGTAGATGGTAAAGACGCAATTATATATCAAGTTTCGGTCGAATTAAAAAGCTATGCTGAGCAGCTACAAAGAGCCTTTGTTGAGGCTGGATACGGAGAATTTGAACCTCTTAATCCAGATAATTATCAAGAGGGATCAAAAATAAGCATGACATTAGCTGTTAGCTCAACAAGCAATACCATTATTGGTGTTAGTTTTGGAGACAGACAAGAGCAATATGGTGGCTATGGTATAAACGAAGTTATAGAAAAACCACAGGCTGAATTTAAGCCAGGTGAACTCGAAAACTTTGTTCAAGAAGAATTAAAAGGAATAATTCAATAATTTAATTTTAAAGTTTTTAAGGTTAAATTGCACTCATTAAGAACTACAAGTATACTGTGGGCAAGTATATATCTAATATAGGGGTAAAATAGATGAATAATGAAGATAAGCCGAACGATAGCGGAGCATTAAATCCAGACAGTCAAATTAAACCGGATGTTATAAATCCAGAGGCTACAACAGAACCTAGTAATATACAAAATCAATCTTCAAATACAGAGCAAATTTCTCAAGAAAATTTTGCTAATCAGTCTGCTCCACAGCCTGTCCAAGATTCGCTACAGCCTCAAAGTCCAGCTCAAACTCAACCAGAAGCGCAAAAGCAACATAATATTCAAGACCTACAAGGTTCTAATATGGCCAAAAAAGGCTCCGGCAAACCTAAAATATTGGTAGTTCTAGTATTTGTAGGCCTATTATTGTTTGGTGGAGCCGCTGCTGCATATGTAGCATTTTTCAACAAAAGCCCCGAACAATTATGGGAAAGTGCATTAAATAACACAGCAGCTGGATTAGAAGAATTTATAAACATGAATGAAAATAGTCTTTCAGGGACAGAATTTAACGGTAGTTTTTCAGTTACAAGTCCGTTGGCCGTAGATGGCTCTGTTGATGGAAAATGGAATAACAATCAAGGTGAAGTTAAGGCAGATGTAGGAGCGGCAGGTATTAGAGTTAATACTGAAATCAAAGTCGTAGGTGTTGAGAATTCAGATGTTCCAGATGTATATATTAAAGCTGACGGCTTAAACAGTATTAGCTCTTTATTAGGAGCTGGAGGAGCTGATCCAGCAATTTCTGAGATTATATCAAGCATAGACGGTCAATGGTATGTAGTTGACCACACCTTAATAGCTCAAGCTCTTGCCAATGAAGAAAATCAAGAAAACCCGGTTGATATATCCGAGGAAGAACTAAAAGAGATATCTACTAAAATTACTAATGAGCTAAGAAATAGTCTATTTAGCACAGACCCGAATCAGGCAGTTTTTCAGATAGAAGAAACAGTTGGAGAAGAGGAGTTTGAAGGTACTAAAACTTATAAGTTTGTAGTAAGTGTCAACAAGGAAAATTTAAAGAAAATGATTAATTCACTTGTTAACACTATTAAAGATACAAAACTTGAAGAGGTATTGATATCTGGAAGTGATAAAACTTTGGAAGAGGCAATGGATATTGAAGGACTAACTAAAGCAATAGATGAGGCAAATTTTGCTGATAATACTGCCGATGTTTGGGTAGAGGAAAATGGATTATATATAAGAAATATCAGACTTTATCCTGTTAGCGACGATAGGGAAAAGAATTACTTGGATTTTTCTATGCCATATGAAGGGGGCGATGTATTCCCATTTGTGATAAAAGCTGTGGGAGATGACGAGGACTTTAAAGGAGAATTATCATTTGGTGTTGACCTAAATAAAACTAATGCAGACATTCGACTGTGGTTTGATATGAATATGGATGGTGACAGCCAAGACCAAAACGTACAAGCCAAAGGGGAACTTTCAATTAAGGGCTCTGAAGAAGAAGTGAGTGTTGAGGCGCCTGTAGGAGCAAAAAATATCTATGAATTACTTGGTGTTTTCTTGGGGCCCGAAGCAGGTTCAGTAAATGGTGCAAATGGTCTACCTAATTTGAATGATGCAGTTGAAACGCTAGGAGCGTTCGATATAAGAAATCTTTAGTATGACATTGAAAAACTGCATTGTTGATGGTCTCTCAATAAAATATGAAGTTTTGGGCGATTCTAAAGAAACAATCCTGATGCTACATGGCTGGGCGGATTCACATAAGACATTCACCCCTCTTGTCGGCCTGAAAGATAGGTACTGTTTAATACTTGTTGATTTGCCCGGGTTTGGCTCTTCAGAGACTCCCAAAGAAGCTTGGGGTTTAAAAGAGTATTCAAAGTTTGTAGCAGATTTTCTTACAAAAATTGGCCGCAAAGATGTGTATGCCGTAATTGGACACTCTAATGGAGGTGCAATTGCGAGTTACGGATTGGCTAATAATATCTTATTTGCTAAAAAATTAGTATTAATTTCGTCATCAGGGGTTAGAGATCAAGAAAAAAATAAGAAAAAACTTCTAAAGGTGCTAACTAAAACAGGAAAGCTAGCTACAGCTTGGTTACCGCAAGAAACTAAGTCTAAACTTAGAAATAAGCTATATGAAAATGCTGGATCTGATATGTTGGCGGCACCAAATTTACAAGAGTCATTTAAAAAAATTGTTTCACATGATATTCAAGAAGAAGTAAAAAAAATTAATCAAAAAACCTTGATTTTATACGGTCAAGAAGACAAAGCAACACCTCCCAGTTATGGAAAAGTTTTTGAACAAAATATTACAAATTCAAGCTTAGAAGTTTTACCGGGCGCTGGACACTTTGTTCACCAAGAATTGCCTAACGAAGTGTACAGTAAAATTAGTGAATTTATGGAGTCGAAATAATGAAGGGCTTTTTATCGCTTTATAGATTCAGGCTACCTAGCTATTTTGTGTATATGTTACAGCAGGTAGAATACAATCCAACAAAATTTCATAAATGGTTTTTAAGAAATTTAAAATCTAATAAATCTATCAGAACGATTAAGCAGCGACAAGATTTAGTTGTTACCAATAGAGCAAGAATGCTGTTGTTTTTGTCTTACGTTTTTATAATTTTATCAGCATTTTTTATTCTGTATATTTCAAGGAATAATACATTATCACTTAAATTTACTATATTTGCTGTCTACTTTATAGTTTTGCCATATTTGTTGGAGATTTATTTAGTAATTGTGGCGTTTTTTGCTCATAAATTTGTTGTAGTGCCACAAAAAAATAAACTTATTAACAAGTCTACAAAAGTATTTGCAAATCACAAAGGCATAAAGATAGCGGTAATAGGAAGCTATGGAAAAACGACAGTAAAAGAACTGCTAAATACAGTTATTAGTCAGGGTAAAAAAGTTGCAGCTACTCCTGGCAATATGAATGTACAAGTTTCACATGCAAAGTATGCAAGATCTTTAATAGGCGACGAAGATGTATTAATTGTAGAATTTGGTGAAGGTGAGCCAGGAGATGTTGAATCAATGTCTGCTACTTTGAAACCCGACTTTGCAGTAATAACTGGCTTAGCACCAAATCATTTAGATTTATATCCCTCGGTTGATTCAATAGCATCTGATTTCTTGTCAGTATATAAATATACTCAGAAAGAAAACGTTTTTTTGTCAGGAGAGTCGGAACTTTTGTTGAAATATATTGATGAGGGAGCAGATACTTACGACTCCAAAGAAGTAATGGGTTGGAAAATATCTGACATTAAAATAACCATTGATGGTACGAGTTTCAAGATGAAAAAAGATAATAATTCAATGAGCATAAGTAGCTCATTATTAGGTGAACATCAGGTTGCAAATATTGCCTTAGCAGCGGCATTAGCTGATAAAATTGGGCTATCAAAATCCGAAATTGAACTTGGCTGTTCTAAGACTAAGCCTTTTGAACACAGAATGCAGCCAAGATTTATTCACGGCGCTTGGATAATTGATGATACGTATAATGGTAACTTGATAGGTATCAAGGCCGGACTAAAGCTTTTGAACAATCTCGATGCAAAGAGAAAGTGGTATGTTACACCTGGGCTGGTTGATCAAGGAGAGGAAACAGATTCGGTTCATGTAGAAATCGGTAAAGAAATCGCCAAATACAATCCAGATATCGTTGTTTTGATGGATAATTCTGTAAGACAATTAATTGAAAAATCAATGAAAGAGTATGGATTTACAGGAGAGCTTAGGGTTGAGCCAAACCCTCTAGAGTTTTACAAAAACTTGGAGCATATTGTTGTGGCTGGTGATTTACTGGTTATGCAAAATGATTGGACCGACAATTACAATTAATAGGTTGTATTTGTAATACATAATTGCAATAATTGGTGCATGCAATTCATGACATATGTACTAAGATATAACTAAAGGAAAGCATTTAAAAAATGAAAACAATAGCAGTAATATTTGGTAGTCGTTCAGCGGAGCACGATGTTTCTATAGTAACGGCTCTTTCAGCCGTAATTAAGCCACTAGAGCTGACAAAGAAATACAATATTGAAGCAGTTTATATTTCTAAGGAAGGCTCTTGGTATTGGGACGATAAGCTAAAAGATATCTCTCTATATCAGTCTGGAAATATTGAAAGTTTTATGAAAAAAGCTCCAAAAGTTCATTTGCTTTATGACAATGGTCTAACACTGGTAAAATCTAGCCAGTTTGCAGGCAGGAAAGCATACAAAAAGATTGATGTAGTTTTTCCTGCTACACACGGTACACATGGAGAAGATGGTGAGTTAATGGGCTTACTAGAAATGGCAAATGTGCCGTATGTTGGATGTGATTTACCCTCTAGTGCTATAGCAATGGATAAGGTTACTTCAAAAGTCATAGCGCAATCAGAGGGTATAGAAACTCCTAAATATGAGTTTTTACACTCCGATACATTTGCACTAAAAGGTAACGAAATTATTGCCGAGCTAGAAAAATCTTTGAATTATCCACTTTTTGTTAAGCCAGCAAGACTAGGTTCTAGCATCGGCATTAGCCGAGTCGAAACTTCTAGAGAGCTAGTAAATGCAATAGAAGTAGCGACTCACTATGACAGCAAAGTTGTTATTGAATCAGCCGTTCCAAATCTTATCGAAGTGACTGTGCCAATCCTAGGAAATGAAGAAATGATGCCAGCACTAGTCGAAGAGCCAATTAGTCCTGAAGATGGAGTGTTTGATTTTTACACAAAATATATGAACCAAGGCAAGGGTGGCAAGAAAATGGGCGGGGTCAAACAAGGTTCTCAAGGGTACAGCAAATTGCCTGCTGACATTCCTGATGACCTATACGATAAATCAATAGAAGTAGCCAAAAAAATGTATAAAGCAGTAGGCTGCGGGGGTATTGCAAGGATTGATTTGCTTATTGATTCTAAAGCCAAAAAGGTCTATTTTAATGAAATAAATCCAATGCCAGGTAGTTTGTATGCGCACAACTGGCGTGCTAGTGGTGTATCAAATGTAGAGCTTGTCGATAAGCTTGTTGATTTAGCTGAAAAACGCTGGAGTCAAAAGCAAAAATACACTACCACTTTTTCAACAAACTTTTTAAAGCAGTTTTAGACCATGGAAAACCCAGTATTGTTAGTTACAAAAATTCCAGATGTGATCGTTGATCTTCGTTATTCTGGAAACAACAATGTATGTAATGAGCCGATAAGTAGCTATAAAAATCCATTTTTACCTGCTGGAGTTTTAGATCAGCTTAAAATAGCAGCTGACGAATTCCGAAGTGAAGGTTTTAGGATCAAAGTCTGGGATACAATGCGAACACCCGAAACTCAAGAAAAACTCTTAAAAGTAAATTCTGATCCTAGATTTGTTAGCTCAAACTCTAATCACATAAATGGCATGGCTATAGATATGACTCTAGTTGATGAAAGTGACAAAGAGATTGACATGGGAACAGGGTTTGATGAATTTACAGAAGAATCAGGAGACAGGGCAAAAAATTTAACTACGTCACAGCTGAACAATCGCAAATATATTAGAGAGATCATGGGCAAGGCTGGATTTTTCCAGTCAGAGCATGAGTGGTGGCATTTTGATTATATGGGGAATTAATGAGGAATAATATTCTACATCCAGGAGCAGGCGAGCTAAACTATGAGATTCGTAGTGTGGTGGAATTTGCTAATTCGTTGCAGAGGCTAGGTATAGAAATAACCTGGGAAAACATAGGTGATCCATTGGCTAAGGGTGAAAAGTTGCCTTCATGGATAAAACAATATGTCTCAGAGGAGGCTTTGCAGGAAGATCTATCTTATGCCTATTCTCCAACAAAAGGACTTGAATCCGCACGGCAATATTTGTCTAAGACTAGAAGCTTAGAGACAGGTAACAATTTATCCAAAGAAAATATACTTTTTTTCAATGGTTTAGGCGATGCAATATCAAAAGTGTACACATGGCTTCATCCAAACTCTAGAGTTATGGGTCCTAGTCCAGCTTATCCAACTCATTCTTCAATAGAGGGCGCTCACGCTCGTTCACATCACTTGACCTACGATCTTGATCCTTACAATAACTGGTTACCTGATATGGAAGATGTTAGAAATAAAGTTAAATATACACCCAATATAACAGGGTTATTAATAATAAATCCTGATAACCCAACTGGCATGGTTTATCCGCTAGAAACACTTAAAGAGTTTGTCGCCATAGCTAAAGAATATAATCTGTTTTTGTTGGCGGATGAGATTTATTGTAACTTAGCCTATTATCCAGAAGAGTTTGTATCTTTGGCAGCTTTGGCTTATGATATCCCACTTATGATAATGAGAGGTTTATCTAAAGAGTTACCTTGGCCTGGCAGTAGATGTGGTTGGGTGGAATTTTACAATACAGATAAAGATCATAATTATAAAGAATATGCTAAGTCTATCGAAGAAGCTAAGATGAATGAAGTCTGCTCTACGACTTTGCCTCAAGCCGTTTTACCGAAAATTTTGTCTGATAGTCGCTACAAAAATCATTTAAAAGACAGGACAGAAAAATATATAAAGAGATCAGAGGTGGCATTTAATACTTTTAAAAATAGTCAATATTTTGAAGTTGTTAGGCCCAAAGGAGCTTTTTATTTGTCGGTAACATTTAAAGAAGTGTTTATAAATAATCCACCCCACATCGAACCTGCAAACAAACAGGCAGCAGAATTATTGGAAAAGGAGCTATCAAAAGACCTTGAAATGAATCTGGATAAGAAGTTCTGCTTAGAGCTACTAGCATCAACCGGTATATGCACAGTTCCTCTCAGTAGTGGATTTAATTCACACGTGCAAGGATTCAGAATGACTTTACTAGAGGAAGACGACGAAAAATTTGAAAAAACTCTAAAAACTATCAACTCTATTTGAAACTTCTTGGGTAGATTGGGTAATTTAGGTTAATATATATCAGTAATGAAGAGATACAACCCGAAAGAAATTGAACCTAAGTGGCAAAAATATTGGGATGAAAACGGCACGTATGTTGCAAACCTAGATAGTGATAAGCCCAAGTATTATGGATTTGGTATGTTCAATTATCCGAGCGGTGCTGGGATTCACTTAGGGCACGCTAAAAATTTTACTATTCCTGACATATTGATGAGATATAAACGCCAACAGGGCTTTGAGTCCTACTCCCCTGTTGGCTTTGATTCTTTTGGCTTACCTGCTGAAAATTATGCTATCAAGACAGGTCAAAGCCCACGCAAAACCACTGATGATGCTATTGACAGTTACCGCCAGCAGTACAGGTCAATGGGGTGGTCAATGGACTGGAGTAAAGAGATCGATACATCTAAGCCAGAATACTATAAGTGGACACAGTGGTGTTTTTTGCAGTTGCATAAAGACGGCTTGGCTTATCAGAAGGAATCAATGCAATGGTGGTGCGACCAATGTAAAACTGTGCTAGCTGATGAACAAGTAATTGCTGGAAAGTGCTGGAGACATGATTCTAGTGATGACCCTTTTGTCAGCAAGAAATCACTACACCAATGGTTTTTCAAAATAACTGATTATGCGGATGAAATACTAGAAGCAACAGATCAGTTAGATTGGACTCCATGGGTTAAGACTGCTCAGAAAAACTGGATAGGACGCTCAGAAGGCGCGAGCGTTAAATTTAAACTTGAAGGTTTAGATGCTGACGGAGGTGAGATAGAGGTCTTCACGACGGCTTATGACACAATTTATGGAGTAACTTTCATGGTTTTAGCTCCTGAACATCCACTTGTGGCAACTTATGCTCAGCATGCCGATAACTTCCAGGAAGTCGAAGAATATGTCCAGACAGCAATTAGAAAAAGTGATGTTGACAGAGAAAAAGAAAAAGTCAAAACAGGTGTTCCGATAGAGGGACTTTATGCTATTAATCCAATTAATAATCAAAAGATACCAGTTTGGGTAGCTGACTATGTACTAATGGGCTACGGTACTGGCGCGGTTATGGCAGTTCCAGGTGAAGATGCTCGGGACTATGAATTTGCCAAAAAATATAATTTGCCGATTATTTATACCACCGAACAACAGGAATTCGTTGATTATTCAGATATTAAGTCCAAGCCTAAAAACTATAAATTAGCTAATTCTAATGAATTCAATGGTATGAATTTCAGCGAAGCTAAGCCAAAAATTCTACAAAAAATAGTAGATGAGCAAATTGGAGAATCGCAAGTCCAGTACAAACTTAGAGACTGGCTAATTAGTCGTCAGCGATACTGGGGTGCTCCTATTCCAGTTATCCATTGTAGTAAGTGTGGAGCAGTACCCGTACCTGAGAAAGATTTGCCAGTAGAATTACCAGAGATTAATGATTATCATCCTAGCGGTCAAGCTAGCAGCCCATTAGCAAAAGTTACTGACTGGGTAAATGTAGACTGTCCTGAATGTGGAAAGCAAGCTAAAAGAGAAACTGACACTATGGATGGTTATGTTTGCTCCAGTTGGTATCAATTCAGGTATTTAGACCCGCATAATACAGATCAGGCCTGGAAAGTTGATCGAGCAGATAAGTGGATGCCAGTAGATTTTTATAACGGCGGAGATCATGCTACAGCACACCTTCTCTATGCCAGGTTCTTTACTAGGTTTTTCCATAACAAAGGTTTGGTGGATACTCCAGAGCCTTTTAAACAAATGTATTTTCATGCAAAAATTCTAGCCAGTGATGGTACTTTCTTCTCTAAAAGCAAGGGCAATGGCATTGATCCATTAGAAGTAATTAACAGCGGATATGGAGCCGATGCACTACGAACTTACATTATGTTTATAGCTCCGCCGGACATTGAGTCTCCTTGGAACAATGATGGCTTACCTAGCTGTTACAGATTTATAAACAGAGTCTGGACTTTAGTGCAGGAGTTTAATCAGTCGGACGATAAAGAAAATATAAAAGCAGATGAAATTTTAAAAACAGTCCATAAAGCTATCAAAAAAGTTACTAAAGACATTGAGCAGATAAAATACAACACAGCTGTCGCGGCTATGATGGAATGTGTAAATGGACTTTACAAGATAAAAGAAACTAATCTGTACGCAGATAGGCAAAATTGGCAATTTGCTCTTGAGTCAATCGTACAGCTTATGGCGCCTTTTGCCCCGCACGCTGCTGAGGAACTGTGGCATGACTTAGGTCACGAAGATACTGTTCACATTGATCATTGGCCGGAGTATGACGAAAGCTATTTAGCAGAGGATAAGCTAAAGTTAGCAGTGCAGGTTAACGGCAAGGTCAGAGCAGAAATAGAGGTGGCTACTGGCTTAACAAAAGAAGAGATTGAAAAAAAAGCCTTAAGTCAGGACAATGTTGTTGCGCACCTCGATGGTAGGCTACCTACAAAAGTAATCTACGTACCTAATAAATTGGTTAGTATTGTTGTAAAGTGAAGCTGGTATTTTTTAAACGTTAGGTTATGTACTAACTGTTGCGTTTTACTCTTTAGGAAGATATAATAGTAGCAATATTTTTAAGAAAAAATCTTAAAAAAGAGAAAGGAGCGTTTTAAATGGGAAAACCGAAAAAACGTACAAGTGCTAGAAAAACTGGACTCAGAAGAAGTCATATAGTTCTAGATCTAGCTAAGAAAGTAAACGCAAAATCACCTGTTAAAGTTCGAACAACTACAAAACAATCAGGTAAAAAACTGGCATCTACAAAGCGGTAGATAAAAAGCACATCAATTTAACAAATTAAAGCTTAAGGAATAATTCATGGCTTCCAACCGGCATCTAGGTAGAATCGTAGCCTTACAGACTCTGTATGAGCTAGATTTTCGTGTGGAAGTCAAAGAAAAAAATCTAGATACGCAAGCAGTACTAAACCGAAGTATTTCAAGGTATAGCGAAGTCGTAGAAGATAAAGAATTTATAGAAAAGTTAGTCAATGGGGTGCTAAAAGATTCTGAATCATTAGATGAGTTCATCCAACCACTAGCTCCAGACTGGCCATTAAGTCAAATATCTAGAATAGACAGGGCAATACTCCGCAGTGCTGTTTGGGAAATGAAAAATTCTAAAGACATACCAATAAAAGTAATAATAAATGAAGCTGTAGAATTAGCTAAAAGCTTCGGTGCAGAAAATTCTAGTAAATTTGTCAATGGAGTACTGGGTACGGCAGCCAAAAAATTAAATCTTGTAAATCCGAAAGATAGTAAAAAGTCTAATCCAGACGACAAATCTAAGAAAGAAACTAAAAAGTCATGAAAAGACCTAAACCCCTAAAAGCAGTAAAAAAATTCGTTGGACGGAAATCTCCGGCTATTACTGAAGCTGTGCGTGAACCAACAGCTGGCGGTGTAGTCTGGAGAAAGGACTCTAATGGAAAAGTTGAAATACTGTTAATTCAAGACGCTAAAGACAGGTGGACGATACCTAAAGGCCATATTGAAGAAGGAGAAACAGCCAAAGAGACTGCTAAGCGTGAAATAACTGAAGAAACAGGTTTGCAAGAAATGACCATGCAGAGTTGGCTAGGAAAAATTAACTTCCGATATAGGAGACAACAAAGCTTGGTATTAATGACAACTGAGATTTTCTTGGTAGAAGCAAAAGGTGACACTAATGATATTAAGCCTGAAGAGTGGATGAAGGGCATAAAATGGTTTAGTGCCAATGAAGCACTAGATAAAATCGAGTATGAAGACATAGGCAAGATTATTCTACTAGGACTTAAAAAAATTAGACAAGGAAAGATGTAAATACACCGTTCATGATACAAACCCAACCATACGCAGATTTTGCAAAAAACACGTTACAAGTACAATTTAATGACATTCATCTATTAATAACTGCTTTTACGCACCGTTCTTATGTCAATGAGCATAAAAAAACAGCAAAGGAGCATAATGAGAGGTTAGAATTTTTGGGTGATGCTGTGCTAGAGCTTGTCACGACAAAGTTTTTGTACGATAAATACGACAATCCAGAAGGGACATTGACTAATTGGCGTAGTGCTTTAGTTAGGACTGAAAGTATTGGTGAAGCAGCACAAAAACAACAATTTGAACCACTTCTGAGATTAAGTAGAGGCGAAAAAAAAGCATCATCAGACAGGGCAAGACTTCAAATATTGGCAAATTCATACGAAGCAGTAATTGGTGCAATATATATTGATCAAGGATACGAAGCTGCCAAACAATTCATCGAAAGAACACTTCTTAGCACATTTGACGAAATCCTAAGATCCGGTTCTTGGCAGGACCCCAAATCTCAATACCAGGAGGCTGTACAGAGCCATGAAAACCAAACGCCAGCTTACAAAGTGTTGTCTGAAGAGGGTCCAGATCATGATAAAACATTCACTGTAGGTGTGTTCGTCGGTGGAGATCTAAGGGCAAAAGGTACTGGCCCAAGTAAGCAGTCTGCCCAAGTTGAAGGTGCGCAAAAAGCTTTAAAAAAATATAATAACAACTAAAAACTATACAAAGCACTGTACAATATTTGACTTTTACCGCCTCTGTTAGTACAATGTATCGAGCTGTTTATAAACTAATAATGAGAGAGAGTTACTAAAGACACATGTTAGCTATCCGTATGCAACGTACTGGCCGCAAAGGTTACGCGTCATTTCGTATTGTGGTTCAAGATTCCCAGTTTGCTCCTACAAGTGGTCGTGTAGTTGCCAAGTTAGGTCACTATAATCCACACACAAAAGAAACTGTTATCAATAAAGAAAAGGCCGAAAAATACTTAAAAAATGGAGCTCAGCCTTCACTAAGAGTAGTAAAACTATTTACAGAACAAAAAATTAAACTTCCTGAGTGGGTTGAGAAAATTGACACTAAAAAGACTAAAAAAATCAAAAACTCAGAAAAGTTACGAAAAAATAGACCACAGGAAGAAGATGTATCACCCGAACCTGAAGAAGTAAAAGATAATCCAGAAGAAGATACGACAGAACCTAAAGAAGAAGCCCCAGAGGCTGAAGAAGTTGAATCTGACGATGCTAAAGAGACCGAAGTTGAAGCAAGCGAAGAAAAATCTGAATAAGTTTTTCGCTAAATATTATTAAGTATAACAAATTATAAAATCTTAAGGAGAGAGAATGAGCGAATCTACTATCGACCAACAGTTTATTGAGTATGTTGTTAAGTCACTAGTCGGAAATCCGGACGCGGTAAAAATTGAAAGAACAATCGATGAAAAGGGAGTACTTTTACTTTTAACAGTTGACCCCGAAGATCTAGGTAGAGTAATTGGTAAAAGAGGCGCTACAGCACAAAGTTTGCGTACGCTTTTAAGAGCTTTAGGCACAAAGAACGAAGCACGATACAATCTAAAGATTGTAGATAATGGAGTTCCTAAAGAAGAAAGAGAAAGTAAGCCAGAAGGTGATGGATGGAGCTCAACTCCATCTAGTAGTTCTGACTCTGATGAAGATGCTAGCGAAGACGTAGAAGATAAAAGTAGCGAAGAAATATCCGACTCTGAAGAGCCTAGCGAAGATTCTATTTCTAAAACCCGAAAAGAACTAGAAGAACTAGACGATTTAGATATATAAAAAAACTTGCAAACTAGACCAAGGGTTTTGTATAATATCATCAAGTCGAAAACGACTGCGAGATCCAACAAAACCTAATTGTCTGCAGTTGGATATAAAATAAAAAACAAGCTCATGCGAGCCAGCTTTTGCTGGGAGCTTTATGTGTAAAGACCATTACCGTGTAGTGGTCTTTTTTCTTTGAGTGTAAATCGTAAGAATATGTTATAATAGTATAAATATTATGAAAGTGCAAATTATAACTTTATTTCCTGAAGTGTTTGAAGAAGTTTTAAACAATTCTATGTTGTGGAAAGCTCAAGATATTGGTGTGGTAAACTTTGAAGTAATAAATTTGCGTGAGTTTGGCATTGGACCTAGGAATCAAGTTGATGATCCACCCTACGGCGGGGGAGATGGGATGCTAATAATGGTTAAACCAATGGTTGAAGCAATAGAATTCGCTAAAAAGAAGTCAAAAAATGCAAAAGTCATATTGCCAACACCTAGAGGTAAAAACTATGTACAGTCAGAAGCAAAAAATTTAGCAAGTGAAAACAATGATTTAATAATAGTTTGCCCTAGATACGAAGGTTATGATGAACGTATTACAGACTGGGTTGATGTCCAATATTCTATAGGAAATTACGTGCTTACCGGAGGTGAAATACCAGCAATGGTAATAATTGATAGTGTAGTTCGTTTGATTCCTGGAGTTTTAGGCGGTGAAGAATCTGCAGAAAAAGAAAGCTTCCAGTCAGATGATAAGTCTATTGAGCATCCTCAGTATACAAGACCAGAAGAATTTAGAGGTAAAAAGGTACCAGAAGTGTTATTAAGTGGACATCACGCGGAGATTGAAAAATGGCGAATGAAAAATCAATAACAGATAACGTTGTACGTCTTTCATGGAATATTGGCCTAGATGATTCTTTATTTATTGATACTGAAAACCATGTGTCTAACTCTGAAGTTGTGCAAGGCGTAAAAAGTTCGGTAGGCACATTAATGAATGTTCTAGTTGATGATTTTAATATAGACAGTGAAACAGAGGAGGGAATTAATAATAGATTAGACGAACTACATGTAACTCTTCGAAGTGGTACTGAACTGCCTATGGAGAGGGAAAGAGTTATATTAAGGATGGGCAAAATAGGGGTTATTGGTTCAGATTCTGATTCAAATTTATATAGCGAAGAGATTGATGGAAGGGATAATGAAATCTATATATCTCTTGACAGTTTGAGAGAAGAGTCTTCTAATTTGAGGAAAATTTTAAAAGATACTGAGCATGGTGGAGATGATCTAGTCGGTGAAGAAGGTCAGTTAGAAGCTTTTTATGAAGATAAACAAAGAATTAAAGATACAGCTATAAAATTAGCTTTCTCGAGAAGACTGCTAAAGTACGGAGTTCTTGATGACAATCTCTTAAACGGTGAATTAGCAAGGAATGTTGGCTACCATGAATGGCTAGAAGACACGCTTGTTGGAAGGGAAATAGATGTTGATTTATTGGAGTCTCTCAACCACGATACAATTAAGGACGAATATGCTTCCCAAAAAATAGCCATAAGCAGCCTAAGACGTACAGTTTGGGATAAGCTATTTCATGAAATTGTGGGAGTAGATGACAATAAGCTAGTTTTTTTCTTAATGTATAGGCAAGTTTTAGCTAAAAATAACGAAAACACCGTGCTATTTTCTGAAGGCTCGGGACTGAAAAAAGATCTAGTTGCAGAAACTTTAAAAAAATCTTACGCCCCCGGCTCCTATGGCCTGCACGTTGTATAATTGGTACACTAAGTGTATAAATGGGAGGCTAGAAAAATGATAAGTAACTTTCTTAAACCAGTTTATGCACACTGTGATGTGCCTTGCGGTATTTATGAAACAGATTCGATGACCCATGCCGCAGCTACATGCAAGCGTATGGTTGAAAAATATAACGAAATCGGTGAGATTGACTCCAAAAATCCTGAACAGATGAATACGGCAATGCGTTGTGTAATGACCAAAGAGAAGCATGCTCAAAAATGCAAAGATGAATTATATCTACTTTGGAGTGATTATTTTAAGCCAGAACACTTGAAAAAGTTTCCGGATTTACACGATAAATTTTGGCAGGCTACAAAACAGTGCGGTAAAGTAAAGCAAACAATTAGCTTAGAAGAATGTGAGAAGCTGCAAAAAATGGTTAAGGAGATTTCTCAAATGTTCATGGACTCTAAGAGCTAGCATGTGGTATCTGCGCAGAGTCGTTGGTAAAAGTATGGAACCAACACTAAAAAATGGCCAAACTGTGCTCATAAGTAGCGTTAGATCTTTCAAAAAAGGCGATGTCGTAATTGCATTCATGAATGGCAAAGAAGTTATAAAAAGAATTACAAAAAAACAAAACGGACAGGTGTATTTAGAAGGTGACAATAAACTTAAATCAACAGACAGCAAAAAACACGGCTGGCTAGTTGATAATCATGTTATGGGTAGGGTCATTTGGCCTAGTACAAGGAATAAAAACTAAAGTAGCTTTTTCTCTCTGAGGTAAAGGTAGGCTAGTGTGCCTGGAATTAGTGGCTGCCAATAGGTTGCTACTCTGAAGAGTAGGGCAGCACTTGTGGCCTGGGTAGTATCGTATCCTAAAACAATCAATGCAGTTATCGTTCCTGCTTCTACGGCCCCTATACCTCCGGGTGTTGGTATGGCTTTACCCATCAGCACACCCACACTTAAAGCTATTAATGAGTCGACAGGATTAATGTAAAATCCTAATGCTTTTGATGCCAGCATCAACATCAATACGTGTCCAAGTGTGATTATTAAGGCTATAGCTCCAACTTTTGCTAATCTGTTAGGGTGAGCGAATAACTCTTTAAATAATTTGTTCCAGCGCCTGAAGAATTTAGCTACAGTTTTCCTTGTGCCTCTTGCATGTAGCAGCCACTGGGCTAGTGTGATAAATGCAATTATTAGTATGGATATAAAAAATATTACTTGAGTGGACAAGTTATTAGCAATATCATCTATAAGTGTTGGATGATAAATAACAGCTAAAATAACTACAAACGCATTTACTATTAAGCCAATAAAATTATTTGCTATTGGTATGACAACTGCACTTTGTATTTTTAAACCTAACTTACGTAAATGAACGGCTGCCATGCTTATGTGGCCTAGCCCTCCTGGAATGATTCGTCCAGGGCCAGCTCCCGCTAACTGAGACAAGGATGTACTGAATACAGGAACTTTTTTGTTAGTCAGAAGACGATAGCTATAAGAAGTCAGGGGTAGGATTAGCCAATAAGTAGAAAGCATAATTAGCGTATAAAACGCGTCGCTTGTTCGTAATTCGTCCACAGCTTCTAGTAATAGCTCACGTTGGCTGTAACTAATTGCAATCAGCAGTATAAACCCAAGAATTTCTAGGAGTGCTCTTTTTCTAAGATGGGGGTGATGTTCTTTTGGTATTAAATGTTTCATTTTATGTGTTCTTATAAAGTAATTCTATCAAGCTTAAGCTTAAAATGATATAAATTATCAATAACCGAACACAAAATCTATAAGTTCAATGCTTTGTCTATTTGAGGTCGATCAAATCCAAGGATTTTTTTCTCTTCACCATCTTTTTCGATTATAGTGAAAGGAACGCCTAGCTGACCACTTTTTTCATATAGTTCTTTTGCTATTGCCTGATCTTCATCAGCCATTTTAACGTCATATTTGATGTCTTTACTATTTAGGTAGCTTTTTAGCATTTTGCAAAAACCACATGTTGCTGTGCTGTATACCGTTATTTTTGGTTGACTCATAATTATTCCCCCTTAGCAATATCTGCTAGTTTATTAATAAATTTATCATCATAATTAATCTCATAGCATATTTTTTGGCCCTGTCTCTGTTTGTCTACTAGACCAATAATTTCAAAGCTTCTAAAATGTTGTGATACTGCTGACACAGATATCCCGAGTTCACTTGCTATTTCACTAACACACATTTCACGTTCACTTAGCAATAGCTTAAATATTTTATATCTAGTTTTGTCACCAAGTAATTGCATTACTCTAACGGCCTGAGTTTCTTCTGTTGATAACTTAATCTCATCTACTGCATTTCTCATAGACACATTGTAACATAAGTCTAAGTATTTTAGAAAGTACTTAAACATAGTGTATAATATTCTGTATAAATTTAGGAGATTATTTATGGTTCAAGATTTACACATAGCTGTAATAACGGGCACGACAAGGCAAGGAAGAAAGTCCATTATGGCTGCAAAGTATATTGCAGATTTTGGCAACACAATAGAAGGTGTTAAAACTACATTAGTAGACCCTGCACAATTAAACTTACCTGGTGATGGTAGCGGTCCAGAAGCTAAAGATCCTGTCTATAGTGAAATAACACAGAAAGCGGACGCATTTTATATTGTAACGCCAGAGTATAATCATAGTTTTCCTGGAAGTCTAAAAAGACTATTAGACAGTGAATTTGATAATTACCTACATAAACCTGTTGCTATAGCTGGCGTTTCAAGTGGTCCATGGGGAGGAGTTCGAGCTATAGAGTCATTACTGCCAACTCTTAGAACGCTCGGTTTAGTCATGACTAAATATGACTCCCACTTTCCTCGAATATCCGAGGCTTTTGATGAAGAAGGCAACATTGTAAATAAATCTAGTGAAACATC
>JAUIKH010000046.1 GCA_030430915.1 bacterium
GCCTCTTTATGCGGCTAAAGGTGCGAAAGATGCGGGTGGTATGAGTATAGGCTTTAGTCCTGCAGCAAGCTTAAGGTCCCATGTCAGTAAGTATAGACTTCCAATTGGGTTTTTTGACTATATAAATTTTACGGGAATGCAATATATTGGCAGAGACATTCATTTAGTTCAGAGTAGCGATGCAGTAATTACTGTCGGTGGCCGAATTGGTTCACTTCATGAGTTCACGACTGCTCTTGAAGCGCATATGCCTTGTGGAGTATTGCTAGGGACTGGAGGACTGGCTGATCAAATACCTTTAATTTTAGATAGACTTGAAGAGCCGGCGGGAAGTTTAGTAATTTATGATACTGATCCTAAAAGCTTGGTGAAAAAACTAGTAAAAGTTTTAGATAAAGATAATAATGATATAAATCTACAAGCTTTAAAAGATGAGTGGATGGTTAAGGCAAGTATATGTGATCCACTAGCTGGAAAGCATGGATTCAAAAAAGGTGACAACCACTCAGAACGAATAGGTTAGATAAGCGCTGACATTAACCTGACATTGTATTTTTAGAGTCTGATACTGATAAACTAAGTTGTATGAAGTTTAAACTTAAAAGCAAGTATAAACCTACAGGAGACCAGCCGAAGGCCATTAAGCAGCTAACGTCAGGAATCGTTAAAGGAACAAAAGAACAAACGTTACTTGGTGTTACTGGCTCAGGTAAAACTTTTACAATGGCCAATGTCATACAGAACACTCAAAAGCCGACACTTATCATTTCTCATAATAAAACACTAGCTGCTCAGCTATATGAAGAATTTAAAAACTACTTTCCTGAAAACGAAGTACATTACTTTGTCAGTTATTTTGACTATTACCAGCCCGAGGCATATGTACCAAGATCAGACACATACATAGAAAAAGATAGCGATATTAATGAGGAGATTGATAGGCTTAGACACGCTGCAACCGATGCGTTACTGTCTAGAAAAGATGTAATTATCATAGCGAGCGTTAGCTGTATTTATGGCATTGGAAGTCCAAGCGACTACTCAAATCTATCGATAACTTTGGAAAAAGGTGAAAAAAGAAATAGAGATAAGTTCATAAGGCAGTTAACTGATATTCAGTACCAGAGAAATGACATTGACTTTTCTAGGGGAGCTTTTCGGGTTCGTGGAGAAGTTATAGATATATTCCCGGCAAGTGAAGAAGTGGCTTACAGAGTAGAATTTTTTGGAGATGAGGTAGAAACAATAACTAAAATGGACTCATTAACCGGTGAAATATTAAGTAAACCTGACAAATTTACGATTTTTCCTAGTAGTCATTATGTAACACCACAAGAAAAGGTAAAGGTAGCAATTTCAAAAATCCAGGTTGAGCTTGAAGACAGGGTAAAAGAATTTGAATCACAGGGTAAATTACTTGAAGCACAAAGATTAAATCAACGAACAAAGTTTGATTTAGAAATGCTAGAGGAAACAGGCTTTGTAAAAGGTATTGAAAACTATAGCCGTTATTTAACTGATAGAGAGGAAGGAGAGCAGCCAGCAACACTACTAGATTACTTTCCAGATGACTACCTACTGTTAATTGATGAATCACACATGACAGTTTCTCAAATTAGAGGAATGTATAACGGTGACAGAGCCAGAAAAGAAGTGCTAGTTGACCATGGCTTTAGGTTGCCTAGTGCGCTAGATAATAGACCGCTTAAGTTCATTGAATTTGAAAAGCACGTCAATCAAGCAATCTATGTCAGTGCAACTCCTGCGGAATATGAATTATCTAGGTCTCCAAAGCCAGCTGAACAAGTTATCCGACCAACAGGCTTGCTAGACCCTGTAATAGATATCAGACCAATTGAACATCAAGTAGATGATCTTATAGCTGAGATTAGAACAACGATTGGCAAGCATCAGCGTGTACTTGTAACAACACTAACAAAAAGAATGTCAGAGGATCTAACGGATTATCTGAAAGACCTAGGAATTAAAGTTGCTTATCTGCATAGCGATGTTGATACTCTAGACAGAACAGATATTCTTAAAGACTTGCGCATGGGTACATATGATGTGCTGGTAGGAATTAATTTGTTGCGTGAAGGACTAGATTTACCAGAAGTAAGCCTCGTAGCCATACTAGACGCCGATAAAGAAGGGTTTTTACGCAGTGAGCGGGCATTAGTTCAAACAATTGGTCGTGCTGCCCGTCATGAAGAAGGTCGAGTAATAATGTATGCCGATGTCATGACCAAAAGCATAAATGCTGCCGTTAGTGAAACAAAAAGACGTAGAAAAATTCAAGAAAAATATAATAAAGAACATAACATTACTCCAACAAGTATTTCAAAAGCAATGAGCAGAGGCATTGAGCGCTTAACTCCAAAAGAAGAAGCTCCAAAGATCAATTTAAAGAAGATTCCAAAAGAGGAGTACAAACATTTAATAAAAGATTTATCATCTCAAATGCATCTTGCCAGTGCTAATTTGGAATTTGAAAAAGCAGCTGAGCTTAGAGATATAATCCAAGAAATAAAAGAAAAATTGTAAAATATACCTGTTAAGCTTGACTAAGGTGAGATAATAGAAAGTGAGGTAATTGAGAACTAATTTAAAGGGAGATTTTATGCATAGAATTAACAAAGTGCCAAAAATAATTGGAAGAGTTACGGCCTCTCTAGTTCTCGTCGCGGCGCAAATGGTGCCGTTTTTTGCTTTTTCTAGCCCCGTCTCTGCAGACAGTACTCCCTTTTTGACTCCTACATCTACGCATGCCCCAAATAATTGGGACACAAACACAGTCGCGAATGTGCAGACAAATGGTGACACACTATATGCAACAGAAGATGATGGTAGCGAACAAGGCTATAGTGATTTTAATATTCCGACCATTCCTGCTGGTAGCACAATTGACGGTATAGAAGTATTTACGGCCGCTGGGTCAACAGATATTGGTGGCTGTTGGCTAAGAGTGAGATTGTCATGGAATGGTGGTTCTAGCTATACCAGTGAAAAAGAACAGAATCTAACAAATACCATTAATGGTTTTACTCATGGTGGCTCAACAGATAATTGGGGGAGGACCTGGGATTCAGACGATTTTACAAATTCAAACTTTGTTGTAAAAGTACAAGACTACGATCCCGGCCAGTATTGTACAAATGATGCTACAACATTCCTAGACTATTTAGTAGTCAAGGTGCATTACAATCCACCAATAGTTCCTGTAGCTAATCCATCACTGTCACAAGCTTGCGGTCTGGATATAGCATTGGTAGTAGATAACTCAACCAGTATTAGTTCTACTGAATTAGCTCAAATGAAAATCGCTATGACTGGATTCACAAATGCTTTAAATGGCACGCCTACTGAATATTCAGTAACAAGATTTGCTACAACAGGACAAGTATTGCAGACATTTACAAGTGATGTAGGGGTTGTTAATACAGCTATAAATAATATTCCGGTGGGTGGTGGTTTCACTAACTGGCAAGATGGCTTAACTAAAGCTTTGTCCACACTATACAATAGATCAAACCCGGACTTAGTAATAATAGCTTCTGATGGCAACCCAAATAGAACTGGACCAAGTGGCACAAATGTTTCAGAGTCAAATGCAGTAGAAAGTGCCATGCTTGTAGCCAATACGCTTAAAATAAATGATGCTAGAATGCTAGCTTTAGGGATAGGAAACAATTTAGATGTAGATAATCTAAAGGCTATATCAGGTCCTAATGCAAATACAGGTAGTGTCCTTACATCAGATGTTATAACTACAAACTTTAATGAGTTAGCAGGACAACTAGCTGCTTTTGCGGCTGAAACATGTGGCGGAACAATTACTACTACAAAATTGATAGATGCCGATGGTGATTCAAATACTACGAACGACAGGACACCGGCTCCAAATTGGGAGATTGACGTTAACGGTTCACCAAGTAATCCAAATCCTGTAACTACTGACAACCAAGGTAAAACTCCAGCTGTAGAAGTAGAGCAAGGTACGTATTCTGTAGAAGAAACACTTAAATCCGGCTATGAGTTCATGAGTGCATCATGTAGTGGAGCAAGCAACAATGGTTCACAATTAGGTAATGGGGTAGGCGGTGTTGCTGTAGGTGCTAATGACATTGTTTCTTGTACGATTGTAAATAGGCTTGGCCCTCCTAAACTAACCATAGTCAAAGATCCGACCAATGATAGTGGTGGTGAAGCTCAGCCAGACGACTTCAATCTTACAGTTAATGGTAATCCAG
>JAUIKH010000047.1 GCA_030430915.1 bacterium
TGAATGGGGCGACAGAGGAGAAACTACTGCCGCAGGTCAAGACATCCAAGACACTTGGGACTACTTGTTCGAAAACAATAAAGACATAGTTGCTTGGACTTACTTTGACTCCAACCTAAACTCACCTACTGGTGGCTGGGAACTAAAAGGTGAAGCACTAAATAGATTTCAGGATATTCTTAAAAACGACTCAAGAGTAATGCGAATAGATGAGCTTGGGTCTATTGACCCTGGCCCAGAACTTATATGCCAAGACCCCACAGCAAACAACACAGGCGGTCCATTACCCTGTACATATGATCCACCACCTAGTGACATAGTGCCGCCAGCTGTACCAACTGGTTTTAAGGTAGATAGCATTGGTGACGGACAAATAACAATTTCTTGGAATGCCAACACTGAACCTGACCTCTATTACTATTCGATAAGATACAAACCAGCCAATGCTGGCAATTCAGCTTGGATCTGGCCAGCCCCAAAGATTACCGAAACTAGCTGGACATTCACCGGTCTAACAAATGGTGAATTGTATGATTTAGAGATAAGATCTGTCGACAATGACCTTAACAAGTCTCAATACACTAGTCTTCAAGCCACCCCCCAATCCTCCTCCCCTACCTACGACCCAGACATAAACCAAGATGGTAATATAAACCTAGTAGACCTATCAATACTAATGGGTAACTGGGACACTAAATGGCTACCTAACCAATACCCTAGAGCAGACATAAACAAAGACAACAAAGTAGGACTAATAGACCTAAGTATCTTTATGGATATGTGGAGGTAGTGAATATCTTCCTTGATTAAATGGTATAAACAGAGTTAAATATCTTAAGTATGAGTAAAAAATCTAATTCTAATATCGTAGAGGTAAAGGGTTTAACAAAAAGATACGACGATAAGACTGTCGTGAACGACATTTCGTTCAATGTTAAAAAAGGTGAGATATTCGGAATTCTAGGCCCAAACGGAGCAGGAAAGACTACTACTTTAGAAATGCTTGAAACCATGCGGCCTATAGATGAAGGCAGTGCAAGGCTGGACGGCAAGGACGTTAAAAAAGATTCATACGAAATTAAAAAAGTCATTGGTGTGCAACCTCAAGATCCTAACTTTGAAGAAAAAACAAAACTGACAGAACTATTAGATTTCTATGCTTCAACATATGGGGAAAAGGTAGACACACATAAATTATTAGAGAGTGTTCAGCTTCAAGAAAAAGCAGGTGCTTACCCAGAGCAGTTATCGGGTGGGCAAAAACAGAGATTTAGTATTGCGGCTGCATTAGTCCATGGCCCAAAGATATTTTTCTTAGATGAGCCAACTACCGGGTTAGATCCTCAAGCCAGAAGAAATTTGTGGGACTTGATTAAAGACGTGCGTGATCGAGGTATAACTGTAATTATGACTACTCACTATATGGACGAAGCTGAACTTCTGTGCGATAGGGTTGCCGTAATGGATAATGGCAAAATCATATCACTTGATAGCCCAAAGAATTTAATCAAAGAGTTACTTAAAAAAGGCTTTAAAAAAGAACAGCATGTAGAGCAAGCAAATCTAGAGGACGTGTTTATCGATCTGACTGGGAAAGCTTTGAGGGAATAGATGAATAAATTTCAACGCAATATTCTACCTATTACAACTTTTGCCAAAATTGATATTAAGCGTTTGTTTAGAGATAAAGTTGCAATTTTCTGGGTGTTTTTCTTTCCTCTTTTGTTCCTAATAATCTTCGGTTCAATTTTTAGCAGTAATAACGAAGTTAATTTTAGAGTGGGCTTGCTAAATGAATCACAAACAGAATTTGCTAGAGAGTTCGAACAACAGTTAAGAGACTACGATATTTTTAAAGTCGATCAAGACGTAACTGATCTAGATAAGGCAAAAGAGAAAATGAACCGTGGCCAAATGGAAGCAACAATAATATTACCTCCTGACTTCGGAGAAATACAAGAAGGTAAGAACTATCCAGGCGGACAGGCTAAAGTTCTTTATGACCAGTCAAATGAGCAAGGTGGCCAAACACTATCGTCAATAATGGAAGCTATTTTTGCAGATATAAATGAAGAATTTGTTACAAATGAAAAGCCTTTAACAGTAGTAGCTGAATCAACAGCTACAAAAGGTCTAACTCAATTTGACTATACTTTTTCTGGAATATTAGGCTTTACGCTGCTTTCTTTAGGAATTTTTGGCCCAACCACAGTTTTCCCTAGGCTAAAACAAAAAGGTGTATTAAGGCGCTATAAAACTACTACAATAAGAGTTTGGCAGTATTTTACTGGAAATGTAATCTCAAATGCTTTCATAGGTATTTTGGCAATAATACTAATGTTTATTGTTGCATTGGCATTCTTTAATTTGAATATGAGAGGTAGCTATATTAATCTCGCTTTTATTGTAGTTCTAGGTACAATTTTACTTTTCGGAATTGGTCTGGCTATTGGAGGCTGGGCTAAGAATGAAAATCAAGCAGCTCCACTGGCACAAGTATTCACCTTACCTATGATGTTTTTGTCTGGTGTATTTTTTCCGACATTTTTGATGCCTGAAGCTCTGCAGTCAATTACCAAATTTATTCCACTTACTCCAATAATTGACTCTTCTAGATTAATTATCACAGAAAATGCTAGTTTATTAGACCTACAACCTCAGATACTTATTATGTTTGCCTGGACAGTAGTTATTTACATAGTTGCCTTTAAGGTGTTTAGCTGGGAATAAACCTATTCACTAGTTAATTCAAAACACGATATTTTATTTGAACATGTTTAAGGTTATACTTTTAGATAATGCTTATAAGATGTAAACAGCCAGCACTTATATACTTGTTGCTGATAACAGCAATAATGTTAGTGGTAAATATTCTATTGCCGAGAGTCACCCATGCAGCAACCTTCACTGTAACTAACACCAATGACTCTGGTGCAGGCTCGCTTAGACAAGCCATAACCGATGCCAATACTGCCGGTGGAGCAGACACAGTAGAGTTCAACATACCAGGAGGTGAAGTACACACCATAACTCTAGCTACAGTCCTACCAACTATCACAGAACAACTGACTATAGATGGTTACTCACAGTCAGGTGCACAAGAAAACACAGCCGTAGCCCCGCTACCATTAAACGGGACTATTAAGATAGAGTTGGATTTGAGTGCGGTTGAAGCCGATGCTTTACGAATTCAGGCAAGTAATTCAATTGTTAAGGGCTTGGCGATTTTCTCAACAAACTCAACTGAAAGGGCGGTACGCTTTAGTGCAGATAACGGTCAATTTATTGGTAACTATGGCAATCTTCGAGCTGACGGCATGACAAAAGTTGACAATGAAGATACTGGCAACGCCGCAAATCTAATTCAGATAGATCCTGGTGTAAGTAATTGTGAAATAGGGGGTGCTTTACCAGCAGAGAGAAATGTCTTTGCTCTAACAGCAGCTTCATTATCAAGTGGCACGATTGCTATAGGTGGCGATGATTGTAATGTAAAAGGTAACTATATAGGTATTGCCAAAGATGGCCTGACTGATGTTGGTGGTAGCACAGACTACGATGTTATTTTTGAGGGCAGTATGGGTATTGCTTCTGGAAATAACTCGAACTTAACAATTGGTGGTACAGAGCAGGGTGCCATAAACGTAATTTCTGGTGCATCTGTTTCTCAAGGTAGCTTAGGCTGTGATGGTTGTAAATTTCAGGGTAACTACGTGGGGACTGATTATACTGGGCAGTATAATCCAGGTATTGATAATGGTATAGGCATATCTCCCGTCACTGGTACTTTAGTTGGTGGCACAAACGCTGGAGAGGGTAATGTTTTTAGAGGATTAAAAGGTGCTGCTATTACAATCAATTCAATAACAATTGCGCAATTTGGCCTAAACAATGTTCCATTAAAAACTTCAATATTAGGTAACACAATTAGCAATATTGAGACATGGGAATACGATAATTTCGGTGACTCTAACCTTGGAATAGAAATATTTACACAAGTAAATAATGATCCTATTTTTGATGGTACTTTTGAATATTCTGATCGTGGTCCAAACCCCAACGACCCTGGCGACCCCGATGTCGGCCCCAATGGCTTCATCAACACTCCAGTCCTAAAGACAGCTAAACAAGTAGGTAACCAACTAACAATAACCTATGACCTTGACGCTGATGATGCTGAAGAACCAGCTAACGAGTATAGAGTAGAGTTCTTTGCCAAC
>JAUIKH010000014.1 GCA_030430915.1 bacterium
AGTAAAGAAAGACACGCTATCCGAGTCGTCTAATCCGTATGAGCTGAATGACTCGCTTGATAACGGAACCGTTATAAAAATAGGCAGCGTATTAAAGACAGATGGCAATACTGAATTCCAGCAAAATCTGGCTAAGGGCTCAATGTTCTTTTATGATGTAGACACAACAGATGATGACATAGTCTCAAGCGAGCTTAAAATCGTTCATTTGAATATCGATGGAATCGAACCCAGCAAATATGAAATGCAAATAGATAGATACAAATAATAATTTTAGTTACACAAAAGAAGTATTTGAATTATCTTGTTATTTTCTTGCCGTACTGGCTTGAATTATGCCTGGTCCTTTTGAATATCATTTCCAAAAGTCCATTAGATACAATTTTTTCAAAATTTTCTTCAAAAACTTTACGGCCTCGGTTAAGCTCTTCAATATCTAAAGTTGCCAAAGATCTGGTAGCAGAGAAATAGTCGCCAATGGCGCTCCTGTAATCCGTTAGACTTTCTTCATTTTCTTTTAGCCTAAAATTTTTATACTTCTTGTGTCTAGGGTTTTTTCTTGTTTCGACAACTTTGTTGTGTTCTAGTTTACCTATGGTTTTTCTAACGTTACGCTCACCAATACCATATTGATCTTCAATATCAGTAGAAACTTGATTCATATCTAACCAAGACATTGGCTTAGACTGATAGATCTTTGACCAAACTGCCATTCTGGTTGCCACTGGATCATTACTGCTGTGCATATTTTTAGCAGTGTGGTGTCGATCCTCCCCTATAATTGCAGATATTGCCACATTGTTTCTGTAGCCACTGTCGAATACAATTCCGCCAAACCCTAAAGCAGCATCACCCAGCAATGATCGTTGATAACCATCCTCTTTAGAACCACTGACAAGACCCTTGGATTCTAACCTCTCAAGAATTAGCCCCTGATGAGCTGTTTGAAGTCCTCCTTTAAGTGCAACAGTGTTTGCACCAAAATCACTTAGCTTCTCGTTTGTATCAAATCTTGTCAGGTACTCATCACTACCTCGACCCCCGCAAAGATATAGCATAGACAGCTTAATTTCATTATTAACGGCACCAATAACATTGGTAAGACTATCTGCTGGCATTACATAATCTTGAGGTATCTCAATAGTACTTTCTGTATTCATATGCTCATTCATAATAACGATTATATAATAAACTATACATAATAACAATTTTCTAGGTTGTTTAGCTTAAGTTAATGTAGACTACAAAGATGAATGTTTATTATACAGATGGAAGTTGTAGCCCGAATCCAGGTCCAGGTGGCTATGCTGTAATACTAAATGGTAAACCTGTTGCACTAGGCAAAGAAAAAGAATCAACAAATATTAGAATGGAAGCAGAAGCGCTAATTGCAGCCATGTTGCATGCTGATGGGGAAGTATGTGAAATTAACACTGACAGTGAATTTTGGATTAATGTAATCACAAAATGGTCAATTGCATGGGAAGAAAACGGGTGGAAAAAATCTAAAGGTGAAATTAAAAACATTGATCTCGTAAAAAAAGCCTGTAAATTATACGAGGATTCACAGGCAAAACTCGTTTGGGTAAAAGCACATAACGGAATGGATGGAAATGAATTAGCCGATGAATGGGCAAACAAAGCCAGAAAAGGCGCCACCATTAATTAATAACTGCTTATACATGTTAAACTACAAAATATGAATAAAGAGCAAAAATCCAATTCTGAGCCGGGGCCAAGCAAATTCCAGCCTGCGCCATTTATCATTTTTTCTGTTTTAACTTTTATACTAACTGTAGGTTCAGTTTTTTATCACAGGGTAGAGAAATTAGAGTGGCTTGATAGCATATATTTTAGTGTCATAACGCTAACAACGGTAGGTTACGGTGACATCTCACCTAAAACTGACGCAGGTAAAATCTTCACAATATTCTACGTTTTAATTGGTATTGGTATTGTTGCATTTTCAGCGAACTATCTACTGACAACTGCTGTTAAAAGAAGCAGGCACAAAAAGTAAGAAGTTTGTTGTTATATATCACAATGCAACAATGACTTACCTCACATACGAACTCATCATACTCTAATACAATATTCGTATGGAAAGCTCAGAGTACGAGATAAATACATTTTTGGCATTAGGCATGGGCGGAGCAGCCATAACGGCTTTGTTAATGATAATTGTTGAATTTATTTAGTAAAGTATACATTGTTTTGAATGTGTGACTTGTATTAAAACTGTGTTCTACTAGTCATTGCTGGTATTATGAAGATATCAGGAACAAATATGCTTAAACGAAGAAAACCAAAAAAACATAATTATGCATTCATTGATTCTCAGAATTTAAATCTGGGAGTCCAGCGTGTCGGCTGGAAAATGGACTGGAAGAAGCTAAGAGTTTATCTTAAGGAAAAGTACGACGTAGAAGTTGCATATATGTTTATAGGCTACTTACCAGAGAACGAAAACCTGTATACACAAATGCACGATGCGGGGTATCTGGTTGCTCTAAAGCCTACATTAGAGATGTTCACTGATCCTGAAGAAGACAAGAAAGAAGACAGACCTCCAACCAAAGGCAATGTTGATGCAGAGCTTGTGATGTTTGTGATGAAAGAAATGCCAAACTACAATAAAGCAATAATAATCTCAGGCGACGGCGATTTCTATTCACTTATTGAATATTTAAAAGAACGCAAAAAACTACTTAAAATCATGACTCCTAACTGGAAATATTCAACTCTTCTAAAACCATTTGAAGACTACATCGTCAGGATAGATACACTAAGGAAAGAACTAGCCTATAGAAGTTACTCTAAGAAAAAGAAATCAAAAACTGGACAAAAAAATAAAAAGGCGGATAATTCTAAACATAAGTAGATAGGGGAGTTAATATGGACGTACAAATAAACCTTCTAGGATTGCTTGGGGCAATTATCGCTAGTTTTGTAGTTGGAGGCGTATGGTATTCTCCTGGCGTAATGGGCGAACAATGGCGTAAACTTATAAAAATGGATAAAAAGACAATGGAGAAGGGGCCGGGTGGTAAGGCTTGGGGATTAACGGTACTAGGTGCAGCCCTGCAGGCATATGTACTAGCACATGTCGCGTATCTGTCATTTAGATTTTTTGACTATAGTTTTATGGGGGCGGCATTATCAACAGCGTTTTGGATGTGGCTTGGCTTTCAACTAAGCATGCTTATTACTCACGATAGTTTTGAGCAGAGACCACTCAAGCTAACTGCAATAAATGCCGGCAACCAATTAGTTACATTACTGGCTATGGGGCTAGTTATTGGCTGGATTGGCCTGTAAATAAACTCAATTTTAATTAAATTGCAGATTTTTAGTTTTGTGTAGTGCTGTTACAATGTGACTAACTCATGAAAAAAACAAGCAATAAATCAAAAAGTGTCTTTCCAGATAACTTTCTTTGGGGTGCATCAACTGCTTCTCATCAGGTAGAAGGCAATAATTACAATCAGTGGACAGTTTGGGAGCTCGAAAATGCTAACAGATTGGCTAAAACAGCAAACAAACGATTAAACTGGCTGCCAAAATGGGAAGAGTTTAAAGGGGATGCTACAAGCCCAAATAATTATTTATCAGCAGAAGGCGTTCGTCATTATGATTATTATAAAAAAGATTTTGATAAACTAGAGCAAATTGGTCTTAATTCTTTTAGATTTGGTATTGAATGGTCCAGAATAGAGCCAAAAGAGGGAGTGTGGAGCCCAGAAGCACTGAAGCACTATAGAGATTATATACAGAATCTACTTGATCGAGATATTGAACCAGTTATAAATTTTTGGCACTGGACTATGCCTGTGTGGTTTACAGATAAAGGTGGCTTTGAAAAATCAGCTAATATCAAGTACTTTGAGCGCTTTGTTCAAAAAGTCTGCAAAGAACTTCAGATAAAAAAGCTTAAATATGCAATTACTCTAAACGAGCCAAATGTTTACGCAAGTTTTGGCTATTTAACAGGAGAGTGGCCACCTTCAGAGAAAAACTTCTTTAAATTTGTAAAGGTCTACTATAACCTCACAAAAGCACACAAAAAGGCGTACAAAGTTTTAAAAAGAGCTAATCCAAAAATTCAGATTGGATTAGCAGCTCAGTTAGCTAATATTCAAGCCAAAAGACCTCAAAACGTACTAGATTTAATTGCTACTCGGTGGATGAGATATTTCTGGAACTGGTGGTTTTTAAACAGAGTAAACAAGTATCAAGACTATGTAGGTTTTAACTATTATTTTACGGATTATTATAGATGGGCAGATCTAAAGGATATCCGCAAAAAAGGTATGTTTTTACGTGCTAATCCTAATGAACCTAAAAGTGATCTAGGCTGGTATATGGAGCCTGAGGGTATATATCCACTTCTAGTCAGGGTTTGGGCACACTATAAAAAACCAATCATGATTACAGAAAACGGTTTAGCAGACAAAGATGATGAACATCGTCGTTGGTGGATAGAAGAGACGATTATCGCTATGGAACGTGCTCTAAGTGAAGACGTAAAAATAATTGGCTATATGCATTGGAGCTTGTTAGATAACTTCGAGTGGGCATTTGGTTGGTGGCCGAAATTTGGTCTAATAGAGGTAGACAGAAAAACTATGAAGCGCAAAATTCGTCCAAGCGCTAAATTCTATAAAGAACAGATAGAAAAAACACAGTAATTAGCGCTAAAACATTGACTCAGAAATAAAAAAGTGCTATAATAGTAAAATGAATAAAACTATGGATAAGTTACCAGATTCAATCAGAAACATCGCAGTTGCGGGAATGCTTGGTGCTGGTATTTTATCTTCAACTGTAGCTTGTGATTATAATGGTGACGAAGTACGTAATGAAACAGAGATGATGCTAATATACGAACAACACGGTGGAGAAAAATTCAAGGACGACTTATTTATAAAGGCAGGTGTAAATGTACGTAGTCAGCCTGAAATAGTTAATCTTGATAGCGATGCGAGCGGTCAAGAAAATATTGCCCATACATTAGAAGAAGATATTGTTATGCAATTTCCAGATATTATAGTAAACAGAAATGGTGAAAGATTTGTGAAGATTACCAATGAAGGCTATAGAATTAATAGTGATAGTCCTGCAAATGAATATAACTATATTTCCTTGTCTCTACTAGGCCAAAGAGATGAAGCAGGGGATCCATTAATGGAAAGAGTTCCTGTGTCAGATGAAGAGCGTCAAGCTAGGATCGATAGAACTGAAATAAATGTAAAGGGTCCTGAACCAAAAACTACGCTACCAGATGGCTGGAATTAGCACTCAATTTTTTATATAACCAGAGTTATTTACATGAAAGATGATGGTATTGAGCAGTTTAAAACTCAAAACAGGGTACTAGGTGGGGAGTCAGCACCAAATAAATCAATTACAAATAAAATAAGATCTATTGCTAAAGTGTTCTTACACCAAGAGAAAGAGTCTGATTTAAAAAGCATTAATGAATTTAGAGATTCTTTAAGTGCTTTGGGGAGAGTAGTAGCGAATACAAGTGTGAAAGAAAGTACAACTGTAAAACCAGCAGATCTTCACATTAGGGTTTTACAAGATAATACTATTGATTCAAATGTTCTGTACTTACCGACAAATCTAAATATCGAGTACAACTTACTAGGTGATATAGAAGAAAAGACTACTCCAAGCTCAGAAATAGACGATTCTAAATAGAAAATGCTAAACATTCGATGATTTTGTTAATTTTCATAATAATTGCAGTAGTGTAGGCAAATACAGGCCTACACTACATATTGTGTTATTTGAAAAAATATGGAGATAATTGTGGAAAACTTCAGATGCCAATTATTAAATTGGGTAAAAAAGACTTGTCGTGGGTGCTAGTGGGTAGTATGCTGTTCGTAGTGGGTAATCGTGGTAAGCAAAACAGTTACCATACGAGAAAAACAAAAACCACTGAATATTAAAAAAATCACCGATGGGAAAAGTAGATTACTTCGAAAGAAAGCTCGACGATAAAAATCGTCTGACGATTCCACAGCAAATGAGGGATCAGCTTAAAAACGGGGTAGTACTGACTCAAGGATTCGGCAAATATTTACATTTGTATCCGCAGGATGTCTGGGATGAGATGGTAGAGCCGAAACTAGATGGTGACATCCTAGATGAGCGAATAGCTGATTTAAACGTAAAGTTTAGAACTGGCAAGACTCAATCCGCTCTTGATGACAAGCAAGGCAGGATAAGGCTAGACAGCCACCTGTGTGCTTATGCAGGAATTGATAAGGATGTTGTTGCGGTGAGTGTCGGACGTTACTGGCGATTGATGGCAAAGTAGCTAACCAATCGGGTTGATAAACGTACATTAACAATTAGGCGAAAAGACCAAATACAAAATCAAAGATTATTGCTTTTTTCGTAGCTCATTAGATCAGAAGGTAAATTCTGCAACTTTGTAGCTCGGGAAGTTCAGTCGGAACAGACGATTCATTCGGCTGTCCCGCACGATAAGAAACCCTGAAAGGGTGTCTTATAAGCGTAGCGATCAAGATTAGCTATTTGGCAGTCAACACGTGGCCTGAAGGTAACCACATTAAAAACCTTAGTACATTTCTCAAAAACACCTCCCAAAACTCCACCTCACACATAAGTCTCTCAACTTTCAAACAAGATGAGAAAGAAGATTATGTAAGAATTTTTTAAATTCTTTTAACAAAAAAACTTCTAAAATTCTCATCGTTTGAGCAACAAAAACAAAAACTGATCAAAAACAAAAAGTTGACTGCTAATTAGGTGATCTTGAAAAAATAAAAACAAAAACAAACAAGAAAGATATGCACACCACAAAAACAAAACAACACGTTCCTGTATTAGCAGAAGAAGTGTTAGATGTCATGAAGCCAAAAAAAGGCGAAGGATATTTAGACCTAACTGCTGGTTATGGGGGTCATGCCAAGTCTGTACTTGAGATAACTAGCTCAAGTGCTGTATTGGTGGACCGAGATATGAACGCTGTAGACGAACTAAAAAATATGTTCGAACAATGGCCAAATGTCTCCATAATGCACGAAGATTTTTTTCAAGCATGTAAAAATCTAAGGCAAAATGGCGACAAATTCGATCTCATACTAGTTGATTTAGGCGTATCATCACCGCACCTTGACAAAGCAAGTCGTGGATTCTCGCTTAGCGTAGATGGTCCTTTAGACATGCGCATGGATGAGTCACAAGATTTAACGGCAGAAAAGGTAGTAAACACTTATGCCCAAGAATATCTTGAAAAAATTATTCGTGAGTATGGCGAAGAACCAAAAGCTAGGTTAATGGCAAAATTGATAATTGAATCAAGACCGTTAAAGAATACGCACGAACTTGCAAGCATAGCAAAGAAAGTGTGGCCAGGAAATAGCCGGGTTCATCCAGCTACCAGATTGTTTCAAGCAATCAGGATAGAAGTAAATGATGAGCTAAAACAGCTAGAGCAATCATTACCAATAATGGTAGATTTACTCAGTCCTGGTGGCCGCTTAGGAATCATATCGTTCCATAGCTTAGAAGACCGCATAGTTAAAAGGTTTTTTAAGGAAAAGACAGGCGACAGATATGACTCAGAACTTATAGAATTGACCAAAAAACCGTTAAGCGCCACACAAAATGAATTAGATTTTAACCCGCGATCACGAAGTGCGAAGATTCGTGTCGTAGCGAAAATAAATACAAAAAAGAAAGGGCAGGGCTAATAAAATGCCAATACAGGTAAAGACCAGCTCTCGCTCCTACAAAGTTAAAGTTAGAGTTGTATAATCTCATTATTTTAAGAGAAGCAACTTTGGCAAAAAACGCTTGGTAGAAGCGTAAAAAGGCAGTAAGAGTATTACAACGTGTTAACTCTTACTGCCGCCAATATAAAACTAATAAAACAAAAACAAAAATATATGACATACTCATCATCAACAAATTTAGGTAAGTCACGGTACTCTTCAAGAGGCCAAAACGCAGTTTCATTTAAAAATGAATCTACACGTCTTGGTCCGATTAGCAATGCTATTGTATTGCTAGTCATTGTTTGTTTGATAGGCTTGGTTTACTTGACCCAAGTAACTAAAACTAATGCCTATAGTTATGAAATACAAGAACTGCAAACCAAACAAACATCATTAAAAGAAGAGCAGAAAGATCTTGAGCTAACAGCAGCTAGACTGAAATCTATTGACTCACAGGCCGTAGCCGAAGCCTCCGACGGCTTAATATCGGTTGCTCCAGCAGGCACAATAGAACAGTAGTTTTTCAAGCTTTTTAAACCGTTGAATTAGAATTATCTATGGTGTTTGCTTTATAATTAAATCAAAAGGGTAATATGCAGAAAAATTCACCTTCGACTATAGATAGAATCAATATTTTTTATATACTACTCGTAGCTGTTGCTATAATTTTTGGACTAAGGTTGTTTTATCTTCAAATCCTAAAGCATAGCTATTATCAGAACCAAGCCCAAGCAAGCCAGTTAAAACAGTATGAGATTCCAGCAGAACGAGGAGCTATTTATGCTTTTGATGGAGAAGAAGTCGTACCAGTAGTTCTGAACGAGTTGAGCTACAAGATAACTGCAGACCCAGATTTAATAGATAGTCCGGAAGAAACAGCTAAGAAATTGAGCGAGGTGCTTGAAATTTCGAGTGAAGAGTTAGCGTCACAGCTTCAAGAGGATTCAAGATATGAGGTGCTCGCAAACAAACAAACCAAGGAAACCAAGCTAAAGGTCGAGGAATTAAAACTACCTGGAATTTTTACAAATGAAAAAGTGCCTCTTAGAGCTTATTTGCAGGGCTCTATTGCTTCTCAGGTGCTAGGGTTTGTTAACGATGCAGGACAAGGCAATTATGGGATTGAGCAAGCCTTGAACGAAGAGTTAATTGGTGAACCGGGTAGGGTTAAAGCTTTGACTGATCAGAATAATATACCGCTACTAGCGACAGAAGAAAATGTTCAAACAGACCCAGTAGACGGTCAAGACGTAGTGTTGACAATCGATGTAGCCATGCAAAGACAAACAGAGGCAATTCTAAAAGAGGGCCTAAAAAATGCTATAAGTGATTCAGGAAGCATTATAATAATGGATCCAAACAACGGAGCAATTAAAGCAATGGCTAATTATCCAACTTACGATCCGTCAAAATTTACTGAGGTAGAAGATCCAGCACTGTTTTCAAATTCATCTATAAATTCTCCTTTGGAGCCTGGTTCTGTAATGAAAACCCTAACTACGGCAGCTGCATTAGACACTAACTCAGTCGGTGCAGAGCAAACCTATTTTGACCCTAGCTACTACAGGGTAGATGACGCAGTAGTAAGTAATATCGAAGAAGATGGTGGAGCGGCTACCAGAAGTGTTTCAGACATTCTACAGTTCTCATTGAATACTGGGGCGACATGGCTATTAATGCAGATGGGTGGAGGAGAATTAAATGAGCAAGGCAGAAAGGTTTGGCATGATTATATGGTCAACCATTATCAATTTGGCAAGCAAACAGGTATAGAACAAGGCAACAACTCAGAAGCTAGCGGTATCGTTCCTGATCCAGTTGAGGGTTTTGGTTTAAACATTAAGTACGCCAACACAGCTTTTGGACAAGGTATGACAACAACTCCAATTCAAATGGCAGCAGCAGTATCATCAATTGTAAATGGCGGTACTTACTACAAGCCAACATTAGTTGCAGGTAGCCTTAATGACGAAGGTGAATTAATCAAAAATGATCCCGAAGTTATCAAGCCTAACGTAGTATCAAAGCAAACTTCAGACACAATAGTAAGATTTATGAACAACGTAGTAAATACTAATAACCGTGATGCAATTAGAGACGGGTATCAAGTAGGTGGCAAGACTGGTACAGCAGAGATTGCTAATCCTGCAGGCGGATATTTCGAAGACAAATTTAACGGTACTTATGTCGGCTATGTCGGAGGCGATAATCCTGAGTATGTGATATTTGTTAGGGTCGATGAACCTAAAATAGGAGGCTATGCTGGTTCTCAGGCTGCGGGACCCATTTTTGCAGCAACTTCAAACATGCTAATAGACAACTTTACTGTGTCTAGGATAAGCGATTAGTGGTATAATTCAACAGAGATACATACAGGAAAATACAAATGAATTCACTTACAATAAATATAGACACAAGCATCTTTGTAGAAATTATGCTTTTTGGTGTATTTGGGTTTGTTTTCGCAATGTTATTGACGCCAGTATATACGACTTTGGCGTACAAATATAAGTGGTGGAAAAGAGCCAGAAGCCTGGCAGTTACAGGAGAGAAAGCAACTGTTTATGAAAAACTACATGGCGATAAGCACACCAAGAACATTCCGACAATGGCAGGAATTGTTTTCATTGTTTCTGTGGCGATAGTTACTTTAAGCGGCAACTTAAGTAGAAGTGAAACATGGCTACCTTTAGCTGCCATGTTAGGAGCAGGTTTTGTTGGGTTATTGGATGATATTCTGAACATTTATGGATTCGGCAAAGGAATTGCAGGTTTAACAGCTAAGACAAAATCACTTCTAATATTTCTAGTTTCCTTAGTTGGTGGTTGGTGGTTTTTTGCAAAATTAGATGTCAGCGCTATACATGTACCCGTACTAGGAGCCGTAGAGTTAGGATGGTTAATTATACCTTTGTTTATTTTGGTTGTGATAGCCACAGCTAATGCCGTAAATATTAGTGATGGGCTTGATGGGCTAGCAGGGGGCCTATCTGCAATTGCATTTACAACATACGGTCTAATAGCATTGTTGCAGGGTAACTATGGTATTGCTGGATTTTGTATCACAATTGTTGGAGCCTTACTTAGTTACACCTGGTTTAATATTTACCCGGCTAGATTTTTTATGGGCGATTCAGGGTCTTTCGCACTGGGCACCGCACTAGGTGTAGTTGCGATGCTTACTGATACGGTATTGCTATTGCCTATAATTGGGGGTGTTTTTGTAGTAGAAGCCGGATCAAGTTTGATTCAAATTTTATCCAAAAAATATAGAGGCAAGAAAATATTTAAAATTGCACCAATACACCACCATTTTGAAGCTATAGGCTGGCATGAGGCTAAAGTGACAATGAGATTCTGGATTCTCGCAACATTATGTTCTTTCGTTGGTTTAATTGTCTATCTTATGGAGAGAGGTTCATGAGAAACTCTCGGTTAGGCGCAAGAAGAATTACTGAGCGTCGCCGGAATATAGTAAATGATTCAGATGTTAAAAGTAGGCGGCATAGACCGGATTACTTTATTTTGGTATTAATGGGTGCGCTATTGATATGTGGAGCAGTAGTAGTTTATGCTATTGGGCCTGGTCTAACGGGGGGTACGGAACTATCAGAAAATTACTATAGCTCTAAGCAAATAGTAGCAATTATTTTAGGCATTATAGGTTTCATAATATCTTCGTCAATACCTCTCGATAAGTGGAAGAAACTACAACCTGTAATAGTCGCACTGGCCATGTTGTCCGCGATAATAGTTAGAGTCGCCGGTGAAGAAGTCAATGGAGTGCATAGATGGATACAGGTTGGAGGATTTTCATTTCAGCCTGCCGAACTAATCAAATTAGCACTTGTTTTATGGCTTGCCAGTTTTTTGTCAGAAGCACGAGCAAAAGGCAGTCTAGATAGCGCTGATACTTTCAAGAAATTAGGTATAGTAACCATTTCCATTGTTTTAATCGTGGCTGGCCTACAAAGTGACTTAGGTTCAGCAGCGGTTATGATGGCGGTGATTGGAGTAGTTTCATTTGTGGCTGGCTTGCCGCTAAAAAAGCTAGGAATAGTGGTTGTAGCACTGTTGATTGTTACTGTTTTAGCAATATCTACTAGTTCTTATCGTAGAGATAGAATTGCTACTTTTATCAATCCGTCAGCTGATTGTCAAAATGAAGGCTACCAGGCTTGTCAGGCATTAATAACTGTTGGATCAGGCGGTGTTTTCGGAAAAGGTCTTGGTAAGAGCGTACAAGCTTATGGTTATCTTCCTGAGCCGGCAAATGATTCAATATTTGCAATTGTTGCTGAAAAATTTGGATTTGCGGGAACTTTGATTGTAATTGGCGTATTCTGGGCACTATTTAGTAGAATATCTCTCATAGCAAAAGCTTCAACTACAGACTACAATAAACTACTTGTAAGTGGTATATTAGTCTGGTTTAGCGCACAAACTATTATAAATATAGGTGCTATGATAGGACTTTTGCCTCTGAAAGGCATAACTCTTCCGTTCGTAAGTTACGGTGGAACCAGTATAATTTTTGTGATGATAGCTATGGGTATTGTTTTTCAGGCATCACGTTATACTGATCTACTGTCTTCCAGCCGCGGCAGTAATAAATCTAGCAATACAAATACAGGCTATTTATCCAGTTCTTCACGCTACAAGAGGCGGTCACTATGAGTAAAAGGGCAGATATAGTTTTAGTCGGTGGTGGTTCAGGTGGCCATTTAACTCCATTGATTCCTATTGCTGAAGAGCTAAACAAAATTAATCCAAAAATAAAAATTGCTCACATCGGTCAAAAACAAGATACTCTAAACGAAATAGTTAAATCATCAAATGCGATTGATGATTTCCATGAAATAAATGCCGGAAAATACAGACGTTATAACGGTGAAAGTTGGTTTCAGAAAATTACAGACATAAAGACTATTTTGTTAAATATTCGTGATTTTTTTCGTCTTATTCTAGGTATATACCAGGCTTGGAAGCTGCTAGGTGAAATTAAGCCCAAAATAATATTTATGAAAGGTGGATACGTAGGAGTGCCGGTTGGTCTGGCTGCAAAGTGGAGAAAGATTGACTATATTACTCACGATTCTGATGCAATGATTAGCTTGGCAAATAAAATTATATCTAGCGGTGCTAGCTTACACTTAGTAGCAGCAAACCCGGCAGTCTATTTGGGATATGACAGGGAAAAGACAGTCCAGGTTGGGGTACCTATAAGAGCCGAATTTAAAAAAGTAGACGATAAAATTAAAAATAGCTGCAGAAATAAACTTAATCTACCAATAGACAGTAAGGTTATTTTAGTCGTTGGTGGCGGCTTAGGGGCAAGAAATATAAACAACGCATTTATTAAAGGCGCTGAAAAAATACTAGAGTCAGACAGTAATATTGTAATTTTACATATTTCCGGCGGCAAACTTTATGACGAAGTCAAAGGCATGTACGCAGGCTTAGGAGACAAGCAATTACAGAATAGAATACAAATTATTTCGTTTTCTGAAAGGGTTTATGACTTAAGCGCAGCTGCTGATTTAATTATCACTAGAGCAGGTGCAACAAATATAGCTGAATTTTCAGTACAAGGTAAAGCATGCATTGTTGTTCCGAATCCATTATTAAGTGGTGGACATCAACTAAAAAATGCAGTTGAATTAGAGAAAAATAGTGCAGCAATAATTATTAATGAATCGGAGCTAAATAGTAGTCTGACAGACAAAGTTCTCGATGTTATAGAGGACAATAGACGCATAGCTCAACTTGAAACAGAACTAAATAAACTATCTTTTGTCGACGCAGCTGCTAGGGTTGCAGAAATTTTATACGAAAAAGTGCAAAAACCAAAGGCAGAATAACAATGTTTGGCAAGAATAAAAGCAAAAGACAGGTTGACCCAAACTCACCAAAGAGCCGATCTTCCGTGCCTGTTACTAGGTATTACAAGTCATCACAGCAGCCAACAAATGCTAGAAAGACTAAAAATGACTCTAAAAATCGAAGCATATCTCTAGGCAACAATTCTAAAGCAGGATCATTTTTTAAGTCATTGCCACAAAAAATTCTTACTTTAGCAGTAGTGCTTTTATTATTGGTAAATCTAACAATGTCCTCGTCAAAAGTTAAGGTTATAGAGTCAGAACAAAGTTCTAGCTATAGATCAAGTGAAAAGTACCATGAAGGAGTTGAATCACTTATGAATTCCAATGTTTTGTATAAAACGAAACTAACTTTTAGTTCCAGTAGGTTCGAAGCTGAATTAGAAGAGTTGTATCCAGAGTTGGATTATTCGACAGCCGTGGTTCCTCTAGCGGGCAGAAAGCTTCAGGTAGGATTAAAGTTTGAAAAGCCTTTGGTGCGCTTGCAAATTAAAAAAGACCAGCAGGGGATAGTAGGGGATAACGGTAAATTATTTCTAATAACAGATACAAATACGGCACTAAGTAATTTTTCTGATATACCAAGTATGACAATAGAACCAAAGGTTGATTTTATAGAAGGTTCGCAGGTTTTAACATCCGCAGAGTCTGAATTAATTGAGCTACTAAATAATGAGTTTGATGGCAGTGAAGAGTATAGGCCGAAGCTAGATTACGTAGAATTTAATGTCAAAAACAGAGAGTTAAAGGCGTTTTTTAAAGGACAAACAATGTACGGTAAACTAACTCCTGAAAGAAATAGTCAGGTTCAGGTAGGGGCTCTAGTTGCAACCATGAGTGATTTTGCCTTAAACAGGGGAGGCCTGCCAGTCACTTACATAGATGTGAGAGTTGATAAAAGAGTATTTGTAAAGTAATAACAATTACAGCTAATTAGTAACCAGCACATAAAAAGTATGATAAACACCCCACTGCCTCACCCCTATCAACCGTTCGCAAAATGTTCAATAAAGCACAAAAAACATATAAAACATATAAACATACAAAAAGTCAAATAATGCAAATATAACAGGGTGATAGCGGGGGAATAAGTATATAAGTTAAGAAAAACGTGAAAAAGCAAGTAATTTCACGATAGTTGTGTGGATAACTTATAGTTGCATAAATTACGACACACTCTATACATCATTTATTGGACAAGCCATATATAGTTAATTCTTTATTAAGAATTCAGACTGAACGTAGGTACACATTCAGTATTTATAGGCATTTGTCTGAAACTCCCCTACAACCAGGGGTATCAGTAATCAACTATTAACTTTATAATAGAGTCGCAAAATATACATTGTGCGACGTGCAGTGTATGTTCGTTTTATGTCCTCTCTACCATTATCTAATTCTCAAAATCTTTTAATTTACAGTTACTTATGTATATTTTATTTTTAGTTTGCTCTACCGCTCTGCCTTCATTTAATGTCATATATTATAGTGCTTATTTTAGTAGCGGATTTTTATGTAATAAATATCTATTATTTAACAATGTTCGTAAAATGTTCATTAAATGAATAATTGAAATATTTTGTGTTGAAAGAGCACTATCGGTCATCACCCCCACCACTACCGTCTACATTTTTAAGTATAGTACCAGATTCCAGTCTTTTGGTTAGTTTTTCCACGTTTTGGTCTAAAACCCTTTCAAAGGTTGTATTGAATGATAATTTTAATAATTCAGAGCTTGACAATAAAAATGCTCCTCCATACTTAGCAAGGTTTTGTTTAGGTGTGATTCTGTCGTCTCTGTGAACTAGTAAATTTCTACTACGCACATCCTCAGACGATAATAGTCTGGGTAATCGGCTCTTATTAAGCTCAATCATAGGAGTATTCCTAAAAAACGATTCAACTGTTCTATGTAATCCCTTGCTAGCTATCAAGAATTTAATCCAAGAATACTCTTGGTTTAGGTTTGTGTCATAATCATCTCTATCTACAACAGAAATATCATTTTCAGCTAAAAGTCTATCGCCTACTTTTAATGAGTGGCTGATATCAACGTTAAAATACTTAAATGTATTGGCTAAATACCAATAGGTGTCGCCAAATTCTTTTTGTTGTCTAATAGACTCTTCTTCAGGTACTTCACGTTCTTCCGTGCTATTTGTTATAACTTTAAGCCTATCGAAACCGGTGTCTGTTAATTCATTGATTTCGCCCAGTTCTTCCTGAATGCCAAGTAGAAAATACTGGGGTATACGCATACCACGAATTTTTTTCTCGACAGGATTATCAAATGCTATATTTTCTGATGCAAATTTTTGATAATCAGTAAAGGCCTCAACAATCCCTTCAATCTTCGATTCTGATATTGGAGAATCACTTGAAGACACGGATTTAGACTTCTTACTTTTTAGCTTTGTCTTCTGATAACGTGTATGTAGCTTTTGCTACGCGCTTGAATTGTGGTTTACCCTGTAGGTTAAGTAAGATTGTAGTTTCTTTAACGAATCGTTTCTTGAGTACTCTTTTAACTATTTCATCACGGTGTAATGGCTCGCCTGCATCCTTTAAGACTTCAGATATTACGTCGGCTACTGTACCCTTTTTGAATCCCCATTCTTTAAGAGCGTAAACGCCTCTACCAACTAAAATGAATCGCTTGTCTTTGATAAGTTCGTTGTGAATCGCCTGAGTAGTTACATCTTTTCGTCTGAAATCAGACTCTCTAATTGATTCTGCTATTTCATTAAAGTGCATTTGTTTGTCATTTTCATATAAGATTACGTATATTTTATCCCTGATATTTTTTGGGTTAACAGTTGGCCACTTTATAAGCCCCCATCGTCCATTCAAAGTTGCTAGATTTTTGCTAATTTTTGCCAACGCTTCTACTTTTTTAGATTCCGGATAGCCCATTGCTCCTGCGACCTCTTCAATTGTCACAGGCTTGCCAATTTTTTTAATGGCATCAATTACGTGTCCTACTTTTTCTTTAGCACTTTTTTCACTATATTCGCTTTTTAGGCATGTAGAGTTAAAGAAATGGTCATTTTCACTAACATGAGTAAGGTTTGGTGATAATTCTGCTAAGAAAGATACTCTAGATTCATCAATTTTTGTTGATCCTTCTACGAACTTTTCTGACAATGTTTTAATTCTGGCTATTCCGCCAATTTCTGAGATTTCTTGACTGGCAACTTTTTCAAACTCTTCAATGTGTGGTAATTCTTTATCTGCTACAGATTTTAGCTTGGTCATAACTGCTTTTTCCAGCTGTCTAACCCGCTCTCTAGTTATACCTAATAGTTCACCTATTTGTTCTAGAGTTTCTTTTCTGTCGTATAGCCCATATCTTCGTGAGATAATTTCTCGTTCTCTCTCACGATCAATAGTGTTTAATATGTCTCCCACAATTTTCTCAACCACTAGAGTTGAAGTACTGGTTTGCGTTGCTTCAGCCATAATCCTTACTTTCTTTTACTCTATTGTAAAACAAAAATTACAAAAGGTCAACTTTTGCTCTCTTATATGTCTATTTTACCAGTAATTGGCTAAAAAAGCACATAAAATGCGTGTCAATATTACTACAAAACAAACAGCTTCCATGTACAACTGGTGCTTTGCGCTTATTTCCTACCCCATCGATTGAGCTTAAGCTAAAAAAGCTTAACTTTTGTGGATAAAGCTGCAATATAGTAGTCAATTTTGTAATTCTTAGTGAATTATTTAGATTTTTTGGTCTTTTTGGTAGTTTTTTTACGCTTTTTGAATTTTTTCTTTGGAGCATTTTTGATAAGTTCCAACGCCTGTTCTTCTGTGAGTGATTCTGGGTCTACATCTTTTGGTATTCTGGCATTTGTCTTGTCCTTTTTGACATAAGGACCATAAGGACCATTTAAAATAGCAAAATCATCAGCAAACTTTTTAATTGGTTTTCGTTTCTCTGTTATTTCGTCAATTATTTTTTGTGAATCATCAAGGCTAATCGTAAGAGGGTCGTGACCTTTTATAGAGAAGTATTTTGTCTCAACCTGGACATATGGGCCAAATCTACCAATATTTGCCTTAATATCTTTGCCATCAGGGGTTTTTCCAACAATTCTAGGAAGTTTAAACATCTCTAGGGCTTGATCCATGGTCACATTATCTAAGGTTGATCCTTCAGGTAGTGGTGCAAACTTCGGTTTTTCATCGTCGGTAGCTTCTCCAATTTGAAGCATAGGACCGAATCTTCCGTAACGGGCTATCAGTGGTTTGCCGCTTTTTGGGTCTGTTCCGAGTGTTTTTGCCTGCGTGCTTTCACTTCGGCTTATTTCATCCGATGCTTTTACTAGTGGGCTGAACTTCTTATTGTAGAATTCAGTAATCATAGAATTCCATTCTTTATTTCCGTCGGCTATTTCATCAAATTCTTCTTCTACTTTCGCAGTAAAGTCATAGTCAACTATCGGTAAAAAGTGTTTAACCAGGAAGTCATTAGTCACCTTGGCTGTATGAGTAGGCAGTAGTTTGTTCCTGTCAGCTCCAAACTTTTCACTAACCTTCTCTTCGTTTATTGATTTGTTTTTGTTTAAGGTAAGTTTGGTCACTTCTCTCTCCTCACCTTCTAGGTCGGATTTTTCAATATATCCTCTGTCTTGAATTGTACCAATGGTTGGAGCATAGGTACTTGGTCTACCGATACCCATCTCTTCTAATTTTCGTACCAGGCTGGCTTCCGTGTAGCGTGCAGTAGGACGATTAAATACTTCTCTAGCAATCATATTATCTAGCTCTAAATTGTCGCCTACGGCAAGCTCAGGAATAATTTTATCTTCTTTGCCACCTCCATAAACACTCAAAAATCCGTCAAAAACCAAGACTTCACCTTTACCAACTAACGTTTGTTTAGCGTCTTCAATACTTACGGTTACATCAGTCTTCTCTACTTTTGCTGGAGCCATTTGTGAGGCAACTGCTCTTTTCCAGATTAGTTCATATAATTTTCTCTGTCTATCGTCGTCTCCTGCAGTTCTTTTTGAAATAGTAGATGGTCTAATGGCTTCATGAGCTTCTTGTGCTGACTGATTTTTAGTTGAGTATTGGCGATATTGGTGATATTTTTTGCCAAATTCTTTTTCTATGAATGTTTCGATTGATTTAGTGGCTTGTCCAGATAATACAGTGCTGTCTGTACGCATATAGGTTATGTGGCCATTTTCATATAGTCTTTGTGCCAGCATCATTGTCTGTTTAACCCCGTAGCCTAATCGACTTGATGCCTCTTGTTGAAGTGTTGAGGTAGTAAATGGTGCTGACGGGCTTCTAGTACCTGGTTTTTTACTGACGTCACTAACTGTTAGCTTTGCCGTTTTTACCTTTTCAAGTAGATCATTAGCATCATTAATATCTTCTAGTTTTTCTGTTAGCTCTGTCTCTAGAATTTCACCTGATTTTACTTCTAAATCAGCTGTAACTTTAACTGATTTTTTAGCTTCAAATTTAGCTATTTCTTCTTCGCGTTCCTGAATTAGCCTGACAGCAACTGACTGTACACGTCCAGCGCTTAAGCCTGGTCTAATTTTCTTCCATAATACTGGACTGAGCTCATAGCCGACCAGCCTATCTAATACTCTTCTAGCTTGTTGTGCGTCAACTAAATTTTTATCTACAGTCCTGGGGCTCTTGATAGCGTTTTCAATGGCCGGCTTGGTAATTTCATGAAAAACAATTCGCTTCGTGTCTTCAATATCCAGCCCCAAAGCCTTACATAGATGCCAAGCTATTGCTTCCCCTTCTCGGTCTTCATCACTGGCTAGCCAGACGGTATCGGCTTGTTTTGCCGTCTTTTTAAGCTCTGATATGACCTTTTTTTTGTCGGAACTTACTTCGTACGTTGGCTCAAAGTTGTTGTCTTTATCTATGCTCAAGCCCTTTTTTGGTAAATCTCTAATATGGCCAAAGCTACTTTTAACCACGTAGTCTTTGCCCAAGAATTTTTCAATTGTCTTGGCTTTTGCCGGGCTCTCAACTATTACTAGGTTTTTACTCAATATATTCCTTTATTTATTGCCTTTAGCGCTTAGTATACATTACTCGGTTAAATCATTATCTATTAATGTAACAGTCGGCTATATTAGCGCATTTTTTGTTAAATGAAAAGTTTAACTTCGGTTAATCTACTTAACCATCCACTTCCCTAGCTCGTTCTGCTCAATTATTCCATCTATTTCTAGATCTGTCATAATTCCTTGGATTTTGCTAACGCTTAAATCAAGATTTTTTTGAATCATCAAACTATCATCAATACCTGATTTTATCTGTTCTAATATTTCTTGCTCTATCGGACTTCGCTCAGCAATAATTTTTCCGGTATCTTGGCTTAAGTTCAGCAGCTTCAGGATGTCTTGAGCAGTTCTAGTTAATGTCGCTCCATCTTTAATCAGCTTATTTGTGCCACAGCTCATCTCACTAGTTATCGGTCCTGGTACTGCACAAACTGGGATATTCATTTTAGCTGCATGACTGGCAGTATTAAGACTCCCTGAACGTTCAGCAGCTTCAGGGATTAGTATGGCATCGCTAAGGGCAGCAATTATCCTATTCCTCTCTAAGAATTCGGATTTTCTTGGCTGATGATGAGCTGAGTACTCACTGATTAAGCACCCTTTAATAGTTATTTCTTCCCCTATCCTCCTGTTACTGGCAGGATAAATGTTTTTTATTCCAGAAGGCAGTATAGAGATGTTGACTCCACCATGACTCAGAGCTGTCTTGTGAGCTAAAACATCTATACCGAATGCTAAGCCACTAACTATTACTACCCCTGTCGCAACAAGTTCAGAGACTATTTGTTCTGTAATTTGCTTGCCATAAGGTGTTGGCTTTCTTGTGCCAATCACTGCAACCATTGGTCTGTCGGTTAGTGAATTAGGATCAATACCTAAATATACCAAAGGTTTCACCTTCTTATCCAGCCTGTCTAGCTTATTTTGCAACTGCTCGTTAAGCGTAAGCTTATTCATAGTATCCTTTTGCTTATAACACAAAAATATAATTTAGTATTGACATAAAGCCACGTTTTTGCTAAAATAGCAAACTGTAAGCATCAAAAGATGCATTACGTACCTTTTACCCCCCAAATTCTAACACTACCGCTAGTTTTAGCTGTATGTAGAATTTACAGTTTTAGAGTCTGTCAAAATTGTCGTAGTTACCCTCCACGCTCTTTTGCTTCTATACCTTGAGTATAGGGGCTCTAAAACAACATACTGGTCAGCATGAAAGATATTGACCAATGCTGGAGCAAGCTGTTTGAGCATAAATTAATTTAAGTCGAACGAATTATAGTAATAACTATAGTGAGTGAGAGAAAAATAATTTAGGGCAAACAGATGCTTCAGATCGTCAAATATCTTTACATGATGAGTAGTAAATTCCCTTTAACCCCGTATTCCCCTCTCGTTTTAGTTGAGCTTGGGTTTGAATAACGGATAAACCTTATGGATGGGCTTAGGTGTCTTTTGCGAGACTACACCTGAGATAAGCCTTCAAGGTGGGTTGAAGGGTGTAATTTTGGGATGTCCATTGAGAGACGTCCCTAGATACGAGTCTACAGCGGTGCCCACCCCCACTGTAGGCTCTTATTTATTTTATAGACATCCCAGCGGGTACCTCACTCGCTTTCAGCGAGCCCGAAACTTCATCTATGAAAACAAGTTTTCAAGTGAAGATTTCCTTGCGACCTGCCAAGGGCAGCTCTCACCCACTAGAAGCTCTTTTATATTTAGTGCTGTTTCTTGCTTTTATAGGTTAAATAATCTATTATCAAACTAACCTTTAGCACAAAGAAGATTATTCAATATTTGGCTAGTAGAAAGAGCAAATTACATCATGGGCGCAAAACTAAAAAGTATAAAAATTCAGCTTTATTCATTTTTATCGTTATTTTTGATTATTTTTACTTTTCAGTTTTTTTTATCAAATAAAGTATACTCAGCCCCAGCCACCTTCACCGTAACCAATACCAATGATGCGGGTGCAGGCTCTCTTAGGCAAGCAATCACAGATGCTAACTCTAATGCTAACCCAGCAGACATGGATGTTATTGAGTTTAATATTCCAGGCACTCAAGTGCATACAATACAGATAATCTCAGATCTGCCAGCCATAACAGAAAAAGTCACCATTGATGGCTATAGTCAAACAGGAGCAGTAGAAAACACAGCTGTAAGCCCCCAGCCATTAAACAATGTTATAAAAATTGAAATAGATGGCAATGGAATGACCACGGGTAGCCTCTTGATAATAGGTGGCGACGACTCTGCTGTAAAGGGTCTTTCTGTGTATGGCTCAGGCAATAGCGGTACTATTTATATTGCGGCAGATAACGTAGAGATTCTAGGAAACTATGTAAATACTGATGCAACTGGGCTTGCCTCACCAAATGCTAACGACGATTCCCTGGATAGACTGGGCGTGCGTATAGCTTCTGGAGCCAGTTCAACTATTGGCGGTACAAATCCTAGCGATAGAAACATTATTACAAGCTCAAGTCCTGATGACAGTTCTATATATATAGATGGATCTGCTAATCCGTCAACCGTGTATGGTAATTATATAGGTATAGATAAAGACGGTATAAATGGACTAGGAGCCCCCATTGGTGTCAATCTGAACGGAAATAGTTCAATAATTGGTGGCTCTGGTGTTGGTATGTCTAATGTTATATCTGGAAATTCAATAGTAGGTATTTTAGTACAGGGTAATCAAAACACCATCCAAGGTAATTACATCGGTACTGATTATGCAGGATCAGTAAATAGTAATTTTAGCGGTCAAGGTGCTGGTATATCAGTAACTTTTCAAGCCACTGAGAATTTAATTGGAGGTGTTAACCCAGGTGAGGGTAATATCGTAAGAAATGTTGGGGGCGTCGGCATAGGTGTTGCAATTCTAGATTTTCCTGCAATTCCAGTCATATTAACACCTAATAAAAATACAGTTATTGGCAATAGCGTGAGTGATATAGGGGTTTATGACTATTTTGCGGGAGACTTTGGTGAGACTAATCTAGGGATAGATTTGATAAGAGGCGTTAACGAACAACCAGGTGGTGGTGCTCCTGAATACTTCACTGACACAGGCCCCACCCCCAACGACCCTGGCGACCCCGATGTCGGCCCCAATGGCTTCATCAACACTCCAGTCCTAAAGACAGCTAAACAAGTAGGTAACCAACTTACCATAACCTACGACCTTGACGCTGATGATGCTGAAGAACCAGCTAACGAGTATAGAGTAGAGTTCTTTGCCAACACAGAGTCCACTATCTTTGGTTATGGTCCAGGAGAAACCTACCTTGGTGCAGTATCCAATGCTACACCAGGCACAGATAAAACAGCTGTCCTGACAGTATCTGGAGACCAAACCAATAAGGTCTTAAGCTCTACCACTACAGCCATAGACTCAACTACAGTAAGTGGCTTTGGTTCCACCTCAGAATTCTCTAGAAACATATCCATAGGCTCTGTAGTTGACCAAGACTCTGATGGAGCCGATGACTCCATTGAAGACCAAGCCCCTAACAATGGTGATGGTAACAATGACGGTATTAAAGACAGTGAACAATCTACAGTCAGTTCTTTTAAAACAGACCAAGGCACCTTTGTAACCCACGCCACCCTAGCTACTACAGTCTGTATAGAAAACGCCAATGTAGCATCCCTAAGCCAATCTGCCCTACCAGAAGATGACTATGCCTACCCATATGGCTTTGTAGACTTCACCCTAAACTGTAGCCGTGGTGATACCACTACAGTAAAGATAT
>JAUIKH010000048.1 GCA_030430915.1 bacterium
ATAAAAGAACACTGAATCCTTAGCCAGGTTTTGCTGGAATTCAGTATTGCCATCTGTCTTTAATACGCTGCCTATTTTTATAACGGTTCCGTTATCAAGCGAGTCATTCAGCTCATACGGATTAGACGACTCGGATAGCGTGTCTTTCTTTACTATAAATTTACCATTACCGTCTGACAAAAGTAGCAGAAATCTATCTACGTACAGACCGCTCACATTCTTCTCTTTATTATAGCCCCTTTCGGTGTATTTCTTTGTTGCAGGTGCTATTTCGCCTAGCCATATTTTTAACGTCTTCCCTCTCTCAATTTCAGCTACATCGATACCATGACCTTCAAAATCTTGTTTTAATTGCTCTTGAGCTAGCTCTTTGTTTTTCTCATCTAGTGTTTCTTTTTCTTGAGCTAGCCTTTGCTCTATAAGCTCTAGATGAGCTTCATTTGTGATTATTTCTTTTAATTCCTGTAAGCTTAGTTCGCTCCATTCGGGCTTAAGCTTACGCTGAACATCTTGTCTAAAGCTCGCAATGTGTCGAGTCCGCAATAACCTCTCATTCTCCTGCCTCATAAACTCGTCTTTTTTGGCCTCTTCTTCAATAGTTACCTGTTTTTCAACTGCTTGTAATGCCTCAGGCTCCCACTGCCTTCTTAAATTTGAAGAAACTTCGGCCCTAATGTCTGCACCTTCTTGACCCTCTGATATTTCTCTAACAAGATCAGCAATGGTTTTGGCTCTATTTTCGGGCATAGTTAATTCCTCGACCGCATTGCGCCTTACTTCAGCAACTGCTTCTTGGTGGATATAAGAAAGTTCATCTTGTTCGGCTAATGCTCTGACTTCAGCTAGTGTTCCGTCTTCTTCAAGACGTTTTCTTATATCTCTAGCTATGGTAGGTTTTTTATCTCTACGGAATTGTTCACGAAAAGTATTACCCTCTTCTTCAATAATTCGACTACTTTGCTCTTCGGTAAGCTTTTCTTCTTCCTCACTATAAACTTGAACAATAGCCATCGATGATGCGGCTTCAAGTAACTGTCCACTATCTACCAAATCATGGATTCTTCTTCTTAAGACATCGCTCGCACTATTTCCAGCTGCTATTACTTCGTTCAGCTTTTTAATTTGAGATTCTTGATCAGCTATCTGATCTTCCATGGCTGTTAAATTTTCTCTCGACACAAAAGGCATAATTTACATATTATACCGAATTTTTGTAATTTAGTAAATTAAGTTAAAAAAATTTATCTACTGCTCAAGTTTCTTCATTTTTTTATATTCATTGTACGTCATGTAGGTTTTCGTATCTTTTACTCTGTCTACGAACAATATACCATTTAAATGGTCAACTTCATGTTGGATTATTTGGGCTGGTAACCCTTCAAATGTTTCAATATGCTTTTTAGCTTGTTTGTCATAATATTCCAATTTTAGCTTTTTGAATCTTGGCACCTTAGCAAATAGTCCAGCCTTGCCCTTTCCGCTACTTATGCACCCTTCCCACATCTGAACTCTATTACCAAAGGTTTTTAAAATTTTTGGATTTATTATTACTAGTTCAAAAGGCTCAACGTTTTTTCTGAGCTTTGTTTTTTGAACATTAATAATTGCGAGTAATATATTTTCACCAACTTGATTTGCAGCCAGCCCAACACCTAGTTTTTTAGACGTGAGTGTGTATTCCATGTTCTTGATTATCTCTCGTATGTTTTTGCCATTAATTTCTGTAACAGGGATAAATCGTGATTTACTTCGTAGTACAGGGTTACCAACTTCAGTAATTTTAAGTACCTTCATTTAGTGTAGTATATTCTAATTTTATAAAATATATTAAATAACTTCTTTTATATTTCTGATAGCTGCATTGAGCTTTTGTTTAACTAGATAATTAAATGTAGAATTCCGTTTGTATGAGTTCCGAGACAAATACTTATTATTCATTTGAAGACGCTAAGTTAGTGGTCGGTGAAGACGCATATATGAGCTCTATTGAACAAGGATATAACGTCAACGATTTACATCCACTTAGGAGCCTACTTCTTGGTGAGATAGATATTACTAGTAACGCTTTAGCGATGGTAGATAAACCAAATTTTAAACAATGGACAAATGAAAGATTTACAGAGTATATAAAATGGCTAGGAAACTCGATCTTTACAGAAGGTGATAAACTAAATGAAGATGTGATTATAATCGCTAACTCTCTAGGATTGGGCCCCTCAGAAAAGCAGTTTGGAAAAAGAGGAGGATTGTCATCTTTCTATGAAGAAGCTGGGTTAAAAAATGTTTATAAACGTGGAGTTTATGACTCTTGGACGAGACACGATTTAGCAAAGTATGTAGGTAAAATTGCCAGAGAAACCCCTAAAAATGAATCTTTAAGAAAGAAACTTAGACAAGCAGCAAAATCTGGTGATGGACCATCTGAAAAAGTCATACAAAAACGAGTAGGATCAGTTGGCAATGCATTGACTATTGATGGGTTAATCGATCCAAATACTATGGATACTGAAGATTATTTGGAATGGGGAGTTAAATATAGCTTAGCAAACAACGGTAATGAAGTTGAATCTGATGCCCTAGAATATATGTCACCTAGACGATTATCCCCTTCTCGTAGTGCAATAGTTAGAAACTTCGGCTCATTAGAGTCTTTTAAGTTAGAAGTACTGCCAATCTATAAGCAAAGAAAATTTGAAATTGAAGAAAACAAAAATAAAGCATTCTCTAATTCTATGAGTTTACTTGCTAGCGATGAAGTACCTGTAAAAGTTATTGCAAATGCCTCAAATGAAATGGAGTTAATCAGGTTAGTTGCGCAGTATAAAGTAGCAGACAACCTGTTTAATAACTTAGTGGCTCACAAAAAAATTGATTATTCTAAGATGAATGCAAAAAGCTTTAGTGATAATTTATTGAAACTTGGGGATGGCACATTAACAGCTGCAGATATCGAAGAAATGGCAGAGATGTTAGGTGTTTACGACTTTATATGGCCAAGCGATCAATTTATGACTACTTTACAATATAGCAAATATTAGTAATATAGCTATTTTAAAGGCACTGTTCTCAATTGATCTTCAGGTGTTTTGATGATTACGGCTGCCATTTGATTATGCTCTCCCCCGCTTACTCTAACATTCACGACTGATTCCGGAGGATAGCTAGAGCCTATTAGCGAGCAGACGCCCAAGCATTTTTCACTTTTTATAGATGTATTTCCGAGAGACTCCTGCTTAGCTACAACTTTTTCAATATCTTCATGTGAGTCGTACCTATCTGGACAGTTGTCTATGCAAATTTCTACTGTTTTATTAGCCATATACATATTATAGCATATTTTTATTGATTTTGCTAGAATGAGATTTTTTCTATATCTATCAAAGAACCAACCAGCGGAACACCTACGTGTAGGTATGCTTGAGCTACTCCACATTTAAGGTCATTGATATCAACTGTCTCAAATATAATCGAAGGTACAAAGCCTTCAGATATACCTGAGGCAAAATTAGGATCCAATTGCGAGTCTAGTAAGTCTACTGTTTTGTACTTGCCGACAAAATCACTAGCGTTTTCACCATATAAATAGTCTGGACTGCCAAATACATTAATTCCTAAAGCCCTGTCAGAATTAACCGCCAGATGATAATCCTCAAAAACACTTAGAGCTTCTGATTCTAGAGGAGTTAAAAAACCTTTAATCAACTCAGGATCTAGTACGAACTCCTGAGGCGTAGCCATCAAAGTGTCAAAAGTACTTATAGCCAAATGTTCCAGATTTTCAGTTTCTAGACCAATACTAGCAATCCTAGCTCTATCAATCATTGAATAAGTCCTTTTATTTTTTTACATTCTCTATAACTTATAACAATATTCTGAAGTACAGAATACGCTAAGGCAAGCATTAGCACGATAGAATTTTTAAAATTTATGTTTAATGCCTGATTTCGCAGATAGTACTTGAATGTTGTGAGGTTTAAAAGATTTTTCTAGTAGACCTTGAAGCCATTCACGAGCTTGCTCATGATAATGCCAGTCATGAATCGGCAAGACGTATTCTGGTTTTAGCTCAATCACCTTGTTTATGGAATCTCCTGTTTTACCCCATGGCCCTATAAAAGGCATTGCTAGGACTTTTTTAGTTTCAGAAAAACTT
>JAUIKH010000015.1 GCA_030430915.1 bacterium
TTAAAGCCTTGAAACCCTACTGCTGCAGCCTGATTATAATTTAAATCGATACTTGTTGCTCCGTAAGGAACTGTAATTGAAGTTCCCGCAGGGTTCCCAGATGGAGAATTCCATTGACCAAATGCTGGAGTCTGAGTATAGGAATCTGCATTTATTAAATAGTTTTCAATATGAGCTGGAATGAGCCCAGAAGGATCAGGGCTTAAATTAATTATTGCACTTGCTGATTTTTTACTGAATACTAATAAACCAAGTGTAGCTATAATAAATAACAATAAATAAATAAATATTTGATTATTTTTAACCAACAATCTACTCATCTCTTTTTGTACCACCTAAATATGTATTTTCCTCAAAGTTAGCTTTTTGCTCTTTAAGAAATTTTACAACTTGTGTTAAATCTTCCGGTTTATTGCCTGATTCACTAAGTGGTTTAGTATATCCTTCTGTTAATGGATAAACTTCTATAAGAGAACTCAGATATATTTCTGCTGTATCAGCATCGCTTTTGAAGATACTATATTTAACTAATATTAATAGACAATCTGGATCTCTATTATAATTATCATTCATTAATATTTCTTTTTCTAGTGTTGCTAAACTAGCTAAATCTTCACTTTTTATTGCCCTACTTGCTTTATCTAACAGTTTATTGTTATCTGAACAAACTATTGATAATTTAATATCTTCAATTAAGTCCTTATCATTGCTATTTCTACTTAGAAAAATAACACTAAGTGAGAGAATAAAAATAAAAGCAATAATCACAATAATTAAAGTTTTAGTGTGCTTTTCTTTGCCTACTTGTAACTGACTACTGTTTACAAGATCTAACTTACTATTAGACTTATTCTTAAGTATTTTTTTACTCTTTTTTAGTGTCATTTTATCCCTAATCCACCTAATGTGATCTTCACGCTTAAGTTTATCATACTAAATAACTGTAAAAATATACAGTTAAACTTTGTTAAAATATATTAATGAGCAATAAAGTTAAGAGACTATACAAAGATTTCAAGCCAAACGATTATAAACTTGATATTTCAATTTCTGAAGATAAAAAAAATTTTCAAGGTAAGGTTACTGTCACTGGTCAAAAAACAAGTCGCCCTTCCAAAAAAATTACTTTGCATCAAAAATGCTTAAAAATTATTCATGTAACCTTAAGCCATACTGATAAAAAAGGTAATAAAAAAGAAATAAATATATCGCGGATAAATAAACAGGAGTCGTTTGACGAACTACGCATACATACTGAAAATGATATTTACCCCGGTCAATATGAAGTAATAATTGAATTTACAGGTAGTATAACAAAAAATATGGACGGAATTTATCCGTGTGTTTTTGAAAAAGACGGCAAAGAGAATAGACTGATAGCTACGCAATTTGAAAGCCATCACGCGCGAGAAGTTTTTCCATGTATCGATGAACCAGAAGCCAAAGCAACTTTTCAGCTTAATCTTACTCATGATAAAGATGAAATTGCCTTAAGTAACACTGAAGTTATCGAAAAAACAATCAATAAAGACAGAAAAACAACACACTTTGCCAAAACCCCAATTATGAGCACATATCTACTTGCTTTTGTAGTTGGAAATATTAAGTATAAACAAGCCAAAAGTAAGAGCGGTGTTCTAATAAGAACTTACGCGACTCCCGATCAAGTAAAAAATACTGACTTTGCACTAGACGTTGCTGTTAAGTCAATGGATTATTACGAAGAGTATTATGATATTCCATTCCCACTGCAAAAATGCGATTTTGTGGCATTGCCTGACTTTGCTAGCGGTGCCATGGAGAACTGGGGTTTAATAACCTTTAGAGAACAAACACTGCTAGTAGATGAAAAAACTTCTATAAGCACAAAACAATACGTAGCAATTGTGGTAGCTCATGAGCTAACTCATCAATGGTTTGGAAATCTAGTAACAATGCGCTGGTGGACTGACTTATGGCTTAACGAAGGCTTTGCTAGCTGGATGGAGTATTTAGCTATAGATAATTTGTTTCCCGAGTGGAAGCTTTGGACACAGTTTGCCGTTGATGAACAGCAGTTGGCGCTTAAAATGGATGCTTTAGAAAATACACATCCGATAGAAGTGCCTGTTAAACACCCAGACGAAATTCGAACTATTTTTGACGTTATAAGTTACCAAAAGGGTGCAAGCGTGATTCATATGCTAAATGATTATTTAGGAGCAGATGGATTTAGAGATGGACTAAGACACTATCTAAAAGAGCATGCTTACAAAAATACCGATACAATTGATTTGTGGCAAGCACTTGAATCATCAACAAAGAAACCAGTTAAAGATTTTATGCATCAATGGACCTCTCAATCTGGCTTTCCTATTTTAGAAGTAAGTAAAGTCAATGACCATTTAAAAATTACCCAGAGTAAATTCGTTGCAAATCCTAAATCAAAAGCTCGTAATGATAATACTCTGTGGCCTATACCGCTACTAACTAAAGATTTAGGTGTAGCTTTGATAAATAAAAAAACCACTAATGCGCCGTTTTCTAACAAAATTTCCCCAGTAAAACTAAATATGGGACAAACGGGTTTCTATAGAGTTAATTATTCAAATGAAATGCAAAAAACCCAAATTAAAGAACTAAAAAATGGAAAATTAAATGACATAGACAGAATGGGCTTATTGTCAGATAGTTTTGAAGTCACCAAAGCAGGCTACCAACCAGTCACTGAATATCTAGAGTTACTAGCAAATTACGATAAAGAAAACAGCCTACCAGTCTGGGAAATAATTGCTGGTTCTATAGGTGCAATTAAGAATACTCTATCAAAAAATTCTGAAGATAATACACTACGTGACGCAATTAACCCAATGGTTCAAAAAATTACTGCATCTCAAATAAAAAGACTAACTTGGGAAGAATCTCCAAAAGAACCATATCTTGATACTCTACTAAGACCGATAATTGTTGGTTTATCAGCAGGATCAGATGACGAGACTAGCGTAAATGAAGCATTAACTAGATACAATAATGCGGTAAATAACAATCAACCTGTTAATCCTAATCTAAGGGGTATTATATATTCCACTACAGCTAGAAAAGGTAATATAAAAGAGTATGAACAGCTACTAAATATGTACAAAAATACTAGTTCAAGTGATGAAAAGCTATCGTTAACTGCAGCTTTAACCAGTTTTGAGCAAGAAGAGCTACATAGAAAGACGTTTGATCTAATAAAATCTGACACTGTAAGACTGCAAGATATAAGCTACTGGATAGTTTATAGCTTCATGAATCGACATTCTAGAAATATGACTTGGGACTGGCTAAAAGAAAACTGGCAGTGGCTTAAAGCTAATGTCGGAACAGATTTGAGTTTTTCTAGGACACCTCTGTATGCTGCTAGAAATTTTGCAAGCGATGAATTTCTAAAAGACTATACAGAATTTTTTGAAAAAAATATGGAACCCATGTTAAAGCGCTCATATATTCAAGGTATTGAAATAGTAGAAACTAATATAGAATGGCGCAAACGGGATGCTGACAAAGCTCTGAAGTGGTTTAAGAACGTGTCGTGAGATTTGTTATAGCGCTGGCTGCATTCACTACAGTATTTATTCGACTACTTGCTTCAAAACTATCTAACTCATTTAGAGGCTTATATACGACTTTTAAAGATTCTTTTTCACTAATTAGACAAGGAAACGAAGTCTCCCAGTCACCTGTAGGACTGTAACTGACAAACTTCAATATAGCACTACCGACTCTAGGTTCTACATAAAAGGACTCCCCATGACCTAGCGATATAGATTTTTGTCTTTCAAATGAATATTTTTCAGATGCTAACTGAACAAAATCTATTAACGCATGTTTAAAGATGGCTTCTGGTTCAACTTTTTGTTCTGACATACGTATAGACTATCTCAAACATTACCAGCTAGAAGCAAGCTTAAGCACTAATTTCTACTAGTTTTACATTGAAGTTTCTGTCAACTCCCGCTCCTAATAGCTGAACTTCACCACTCCAATTGTTTTCAGCTATCCAGAATTCAGCAGCAAACTTCATCTGGTTTAGTTTTATTTTTGTTATATAGCTCAAGCCATCTCCCCAGTCTGAAGAAGCTCTATATTTAACTTCTGTGAAGTATACTACTTTTTTATGCCTGCTTATTATATCTATCTCACACCAACGATTTTTCCAGTTTTTGAACAGTACTTTATGATCGTTTTTCTTTAAGTACTGAGCGACAAGTTCTTCTGCCTGCTTTCCACTAGTAGACGTGTTCACTTTATACTTGCCTTAACTGGCCTATAAGAAAATCTATGTATCGGAGTTGGGCCATCCTCAATCAAAGCCTTTTTGTGCTTGCTCGTACCATAGCCAACATTGGTTGAAAAACCGTACAACTTATATTCAGATTCATATTCTTTCATCAAAGCATCTCTTAAAACTTTTGCCACAATTGAAGCAGCCGAAACAATCGGAAACTCAGAATCTGCTTTTGGTTTAACAATTACATTTTTATAGCTGGTGTTAGCGAAATAGTTCACATTACCATCAAGAATTATTTTCTCATTACTTTTTGCTTTGATACTCATTAAAGACAATAAACATGCACTTTTCATTGAGTTACTTAACCCTAGTTCATCAATAATGTCTGCTGAAATCCAGCCTTCACCGATATAACATGCCTCGGTTATTGTTTTAAACAACTCTATTCTCTTCTTTTTTGATAGCTCTTTAGAGTCTTTTAGGCCGATAGGTAGCCTTTTATTAGGCTTTAGTTTGGCTGCAACAACAAGCAAAGGTCCTGCCCATGCTCCCCTGCCGACCTCATCAACACCAATCATATACTAATAATATACCTAATAACGGCTAGCTTAAAATTGACTTATAAATTTACTATTTTTTTTCGTTTTGCTTATGAGAATCAATTACAGCTTGTGCTTTGGCTTCTTCTTTTGCTTTTTCTTCAGCTTCTTTTGCAGCTTTTTCGGCATGCTCAGCTTCTTTTTTAGCTTTTAATTCGGCTTCTGCCTTTTCAGCTTCAAAGTCTGGCACGTCATTTACTGCTTGTTTATCGAAATTAACACCAGTAAGTCGTGTTGCCTTTCCTTTTAGATCCCGCATGTAAGTTAGGTAATTTCTACGTACTTTACCTCTTTTAACTACTTCTACTTTTGTGACGAGAGGACTATGCAATAAATAACTCTTCTCTACTCCAACACCACCAGTTTGACGTCGAACCAGTATTGAGGCTGTTTGACTGTTTTTATTCTTAACACGAATAACTAGTCCTTCAAATATCTGCACTCTTTCTTTGTTGCCTTCTTTAATTTTCTGGTGGACTCGAACTGTATCACCACTTCGAACATCAATTATTTTACTTTTTTTATAGCTGTCCGATACATCCTTAAGAACTGAATTCATTGTCTCTTCTCTTTAACTTAATAAACTAATTTGGTCTATTATAACATTCTATACTGGAGAAATAAAGATATTTTTCTATTCTATCAGTGTAATTATTATCTATAGCTACTTTGCGCTCCTTGAATGTTGATCATATATATTCTATTCTGTTTATCATGTCCATAAATAGTGATGCTTTAGAATTACACAAGAAACTAAAAGGTAAAATTTCGACTAGTTTGCGAGGTGAAGTAACTCCAGACACATTAAAGTTGTTTTATTCTCCTGGGGTAGCAGAAGCTTCTCGATACTCAGCTAACAGCAAAGAAAAATTGAGTGAAGTGTCGTGGACAAACAATCTTGTGGCGATTATCTCAGACGGCTCCGCCGTTTTGGGCTTAGGAGACATTGGGCCCAAAGGGGCTATGCCTGTCATGGAGGGCAAAGCTATGTTATTTAAGCACTTTGCAAACATTGATGCAGTACCTTTAGTTTTGAATGTTCATACACCAAATGAAATAGTACAAACTGTAAAAGCAATCGCACCAAGTTTTGGAGGAATTAATCTTGAAGATATTGCAGCACCAAAATGCTTTGAAATAGAAGAAAAATTAAAAAGTGAGTTAGATATTCCAATTATGCATGACGATCAGCATGGTACTGCTATTGTCGTACTAGCCGCCCTAATTAATGCCTGTAAGATTACAGGACGAGAGCTTAGGTACTGCCATATCGTTATTATTGGTGCAGGTTCTGCAGGGGTAGCAATAGCTAAGTTACTTAGAGAGTATGTAGATAGGTTAGCTGTGGACGGTAAAGACACCGGCCCCTGTATGTATGCATTCGATACCAAAGGTATTATCCATGCAGACCGCGACAATTTAAACGAATCAAAAAGACGATTGTTAGAATTTACGAATTTATCAAACAGTAAGGACTCCCTGGAAGAAGTAACGTCAAATGCTGATGTAATAATTGGAGTCTCTGGTCCAGGCAATATAACTCCTGAAATGATTAAAAGTATGGCCAAAGATCCAATTATATTTGCACTAGCTAATCCAGACCCAGAAATTTTGCCTGAAGATGCAAAAAAAGCAGGTGCTAAAATTGTTGCTACGGGTAGAAGTGACTTCCCTAACCAGGTCAATAATGCCTTGGGTTTCCCTGGAATTTTCAGGGGTGCATTAGATAATAAAGTTACAAAAATTACTAATGATCATAAAATTGCAGCCGCTGAAGCATTAGCTGACCTAGTATCGAAACCTTCAGCAGATAAGATTATTCCAAGCCCATTTGATGAAGGGGTTGTGGAAGCTGTGGCTAATTCAATAAAATAGTACCAGTAAAAAACTGCTACCCGATTACTCTAGATACCTCGTCATATGTAGTGTGACCCTTTAGAGCTTTTAGCACACCATCTTGCTTCATTGTCAGCATGCCTTCTTTTATGGCCACATTTTCGATTATTTCTGTTGATAGTTCACGCGATGGTCGGAGCAATAACTTACGCATTTCAGGAGTCATCGTCAGTAGTTCCCTTATTGCAAACTGTCCATTGAACCCAAATGGATATTCTGGTGAACTTCCAGGTTTGTATAGTTTAGCACTGGATAAAAATGACATATCAACATCTGCATGAATTGAGTTAATTATTGACTGTAAATGCTTTTCAAGCTCTGGAGATGGCTGTATCTCCTTCTTAGTAGAATCATCTAGTGTTCTAATTAACCTCTGAGCTTGAATTAAACGAATAGCACTAGCATACAAAGGATTGTCTCCGATGGCGTCCATTAATCTTGTTAAGGCAGCAGCTGCGGAACTAGCGTGATATGTACTAAGCACTAAATGACCTGTCAGTGCTGCTTGAAGTGCTACTTTAGCTGTATCTGTATCTCGTATTTCTCCAACCATAATTACATCAGGATCTAGCCTAAGTACAGCCCTAAACTTCTCACCAAAACTTTGCCCATCTCTCGATACAACAGGTATTTGAGAAATCCCATCTATCTGATATTCAACTGGGTCTTCTAAGGTTATTATTTTTCGTTCATCGTTATTTAACTCGTTTAAGATACTGTAAAGAGTTGTAGTTTTACCTGAACCCGTTGGTCCAACAATAAGCACTAATCCAGTAGGTCTAGCTATAATATCTTTAATCACCGACTGCTCTTTATCGCTCAAATTCAGCTTATCAATACGCATCATGTCTGATCTAAAATTAAACAGCCTCAGAACTGCATCTATTCCGTTTACGGCAGGGACAGATTCTACTCTTAGATTGACATTAACTTCTTCACCTGTTGCCATTGTGAAAGTTCGATTTATATGTCCTGTCTGGTCGGTTTCAGCAGACGTACTAATATTAGCTGTGGTCGCAAGTGCAGAAATTAACTGTCTGTACTTTTCCTTAGTTAGATTTGCTATTGAGTGCAAAACTCCATGTACACGAAAACGAATTCTAGCTCCTTCAACTTTACTCTCTAAGTGAATATCACTTGCCCCCAATCGAAATGATTGCTGAACTATATACGCAAGCATATCATCTGCTCTAACTTGACTTAACGTATATGATATCTGCTCTATAGTGGCTGCATCAGCACCTTTATTGATTGAAATATCTTTATACTCAATTTTCTTAGGCGGATCGTATAGCAACATATAATCGTTAAACCCTGTGTCACTAATAATAGAGAAATTAACCTTGTAATCCATGAATCGCTGAGTCAAGTTCTGCATTGTGCTATTTGGTGTTGTTGTTTTAATACCAAACGTCATTGTTCGATCTTCTATTTTTAATGGTATAGCTTTAAGTTGTCTAAGCTCTGGAATAGTGAGTAGTTGTTTAAATAGATTTTTGTCAGCAATAGCAGATGTGTCAACATATGACATGTTTAAAACACGTGCTCTTCGAGCCGTAGATCGCTCTTCGTCTAACCTTGCATCCTGTGACATTAGATATATTTAACCATAAGCACCTTCAAAGATGAAAGAAATTAATTATTTAATTAGATTTTATAGTGTTACCCTAAGCTAAAGCACGACTCCGGTTGACTGAGATAGATAAATAGCGACAGCCGCAACCGAAATAACTAATAAGTCAAGAATTGGATGGTGTGCTACAAAGTGCTCACCTTTATGAACGAACCTTTTTACCAAAACAGCGTGTCTAACTAGCCAAATTAAAACTACACTAATTGAAACTATACTTATTGCTAATGATATCCAAGGCGTTCTACCCTGAGTGATACTTTGTGCTCTTGTAATATTTTGTGATTCTGCATTTTCTGGAACCTTTGAATCTGAATTAATTGGTTGATTAATTCTGTCTTCTGGTAAAGGTTTTAGCTCTTCAGGTTCTTGTACGACAGGTTTCTCTTCAGGTTCCGCAACAGGTTGAATATTGTTAGCTGATGATGGTAGTGCTTGAGGTTCACTAGGAGCTTGCGCTGGTTCTGCTGCAGCTGGGGCAGGAGGGGCGGTAGTTACTGTTGGCTTTCCATAATGAGCGACAACAACAGTTTCTTGGCCAGTCCCTACAAAGTTTGGGCTATTAGTAAAGCCAAAACCTACTTCTTGATAACTTGTGTCAAGTATATTTGCTCTATGACTAGGACTGTTCATCCAGCCTACCACTGTTTCACTGCTAGTAGAAAAACCATACGCTAAGTTCTCTCCAGCCTTTTGATAAGAATAGCCGGCTGCATCAAAAAATACCCAGGGTTCTTGACCATCAGGTGTATTGTGGGACCAATAATCATTAACTACCATATGACTGGATTTGGCTTGTGCAGAAGAATTCAGTTTTGAGTTCAATGTCAGAGCCCCTAGACCATTGGCAGCTCTTTTTGCGTTTGTAGAGTTTAGAAGTCCACTAATGCTCATTTCTGTCGAGTAAGCTAGTGTTGCAGGTTCAGAATTTTGTTTTTTTGGATTTACATTACCAAAAACCATGCCAAAAAGAACTACTCCAATAATAGGAATATATGGCCAATACACCTTTAAAAAGTGTTTAGGATGTTGTTTAGCGCTTTTTCTGGTAGTTTTTGTTGATTTTCTAACAGTTTTTCTTTTTTTAGGCATTTAAAAATTATCCTTCGACTAAAATTATATCATAGTCACAATTTATTCAACTGAGCTTGATATAAACCAATACCTGCTGTAACTGAAACATTAAATGATTCCTTTATTCCTGACATAGGTATCTGATAAACTTCATCACAAAGCTTTAATTCACCTTCTGTTAACCCTTCAACCTCTCTTCCCACAAGTAGAGCAATTTTTCCTTTGTACTTCATTTTAGATAAGTCTTTACTCCTTTTATTTTGCTCCAAGGCAATAACTTTATATCCTTCATTTTTTAGTTTTTCTATACACTCTGCTGAGCTAGGATAGTATTGCCAATTAACTATTTTTTCAGCACCAAGTGCTGTTTTTGATATAGACTTTTCCGCACTTTCAATAAGATGCGGCAGTCGATCATCTCCCGTATATTTTGGTCTTGGTGTTATACCTACAAGACACAAGTCTGAGCCAAACCCATCGCAAGTTCTAAAAAACGACCCTACATTATGAGTACTTCGTATGTCGATAGCTACCAGGCAAATGTTCTTTTTAAGCTTCATTTTTAAGCACTTACTTTTACATTTTCTGAGCCGAAAAGATCAACGAGCTTATCAATACTGTCGTTATCTGCCTTTGTTTTATATGGAATTTTTATGGCTTGTTTATTATCCTGAGGGCCAATAACGAGAACAATCTCCGAATCTCCTTCATTATTACTAATATGACTTTTTAGCGCCTTAAGCTTGCCATCATCACTAGTGTCGTTCATTCTAAGATATATTCGGTTCGGCTTTTTAATTTCTTTAGTTTTTTTGTTTTTTTTAGGCTTTTGTTCTTCAAAACTTTTTGGAGATTTTTTACTACTAGGTGTATAGTTCTTTGCTTCATCATAAGTTATCTCTCTAGCTTTTGAAACTAAAATCTTAACTTCTTCCGTAGGGTCTCCGTTTTTATCTTTACAGTCTATCTTTCCTTCAACAACCAAAACTTTATCGATTTCCCACAGCCAGCTAGTCTCATCATATGTCTTAGGAAACACAATTAACTCAACCTCACCCAATTTATCAGCCAAAGTGACGAAAGCCATATTTTTACCATTTTTGGTTTGTATAACTCGACTAGCAGACACTATTCCACCAATCCTTGCACTTTTTCCTTCATGTTTTGCTTCTAAATCTGAAATTGGGTGAGTTATGTCACCAAGAATAGTATCAAAATCAGACAACGGATGAGAGGATAAGTATAAGCCGAGTAGTTCCCTTTCCCAGCCTAGATAATCCTTAGATGTATACACATCATCTTCAATTCCTAAATTAATTTCTGAAGTTTTTTCCTGATCCAAATTGCTATCACCAAATATATCAGTCTGACCTATGTCTTTTTCTTTCTGCTTTTTTTGTGAATAGGAAAGCAGTACATCTATGTTATTTAAAAGTTTTGACCTAGTATCAAACCTGTCAAACGCACCTGTTTTTATTAAACTTTCAATAGTTTTTCTATTAACTACCCTGGAATTAACTTTTGTAAAGAAATCCTCCAAAGATTTAAATTCACCTTCTTCATCCCGAGCCCTTAGTATTTCTTCTACGGCACCTTTTCCGACATTTTTTATAGCAGCCATTCCAAAACGAATCTGATTTTTACCAGGGACTACTGCAAATTCTACAAAAGACTCATTAATATCAGGAGGCAAAACATCAATACCCATATGCTGACATTCACTCATTTCAATTGCTAACCTGTCTGTATCGTCAAAATCACTTGTCATGAGAGCTGCCATAAAGGCCGAAGGGTAGTTTGCCTTTAGGTAAGCTGTTTGGTATGCAATCAATCCATAGCAGGCTGAGTGTGATTTATTAAATGCATAATCTGCAAACCCCATTAAGTCGTTCCAGAATTTAATCATTATTGCTTCAGGAACTTTTCCATGTTCCACTCCACCTTCAATAAACTTCTTCTCCATTTTAACCATCACATCACGCTTCTTCTTACCAATGGCTTTACGCAATGTGTCTGCGTCTCCCCCACTAAAACCGCAGACTTCCTTTGATATACGCATAACTTGCTCTTGATAAACAAGTACACCAAAAGTGCTGGATAGTGCTCCCTTAAAACTATCGTGTGCATATTCGACTTTTTCTTGACCATTTTTTCTCTTAACAAAGCTGTCCGTTAGTCCAGCTGTTAATGGCCCAGGCCTGTACAACGCGCACATCGCCACAATATCATCAAATTCTGTCGGTTTAAGGTCTTTTAGATATCTTTTCATGCCTGATGACTCTAACTGGAATACACCTGTAGTATCACCATTTTGAAGAAGTTCATACGTCTTATCATCCTCCATGGGAATTTTGCCAATATCAATATTTTTTTTATGTACTTTTTTTATGATTCTCAATGTATTGTTAATAATAGTCAGATTTGAAAGACCTAAAAAATCCATTTTTAACAGACCTAATTCTTCTACTGGATTCATGGAATATTGAGTGGCAATTACACCTTTTTGAGCTTTTTCTAGTGGTACAAATTTAACAATGTCGTCAGGAGCAATTACTACTCCAGCCGCATGCACGCCGTGACTCCTGATGGTTCCCTCGAGTTTTATTGCCAAGTCAAAAACCTTTTTAGCAGTTTGGTTATTTTTATACTCAGCCTTCAAATCTTTATCTTTTTTTATAGAAGTCTCTAAAGGTATATGTCGACCTTGTACCGGAGGAGGAATCATTTTTGCAAGTCTATCTGCTTCACCATATGGAACCCTTAATACCCTTGAGACATCTCTAACGGCATTCCTTGCAGCCATTCTACCGAAAGTAACAATGTTGGCGACTCTATCATCGCCATACTTTTCAACACAGTACTGAATCACCTCATCTCTACGCGTATCTTGAATATCAATATCAATATCAGGCATGCTTATACGATCAGGATTCAAGAAGCGCTCAAACAGTAAGTCGTACTTTAGCGGGTCAAGATCTGTAATCTTCAATGCGTAGGCAATAATTGACCCTGCCGCACTACCTCTGCCTGGTCCAAAGACTATGTCTTGATTTTTACCCCAATCCATAAAATCTGCAATGATTAAGAAATAACCATTAAAGCCCATCTGATCTATTATTTGCAGCTCAAATTCAGCACGCTCCAGAACTTCCTTTGGCAATTGTTTTTTTATTTCCTGTCTAGTTAGTTTTTTAACCTCTTTCTCATCGGCGACTCCGTACCTTACAGCAAGACCATTATAAACACCATTGTCTAAATGTTCTTTTTCAGTTACGTTTTCCGGCAAAGGAAATTCTGGAATTAATATTTTACCCAATTCGAGCTCGACATTACAGCGATCAGCTATTTTTTTAGTATTTTTTATTGCATCTGGCATAAAAGGTTGCCACCTATCAATTATCTCTTTAGGATCAGCGATATGTAGCTCAAAATCTTTCAGACTCATTCTTTTGTCATCATCTATGAACGACCCTGTTTGAACACAGAGCAAGATCTCATGAGCCTCTTGGTCGTCATGATTTAAGTAGTGCGCGTCCATCGTTAATACACACTCAATATCTAACTCTTTTGCTAGTTTTATTAATTTCTTATTGACTTTTTTTTGCTCTTCCCAACCAGAAGGATGATCAGGATGTCCATGATCCTGCAGCTCAATATAATATCTATCTTTGAAGATTTTTTTATACCATTTTGCTGTGCTTATGGCACTTTCTTCTTGGTCATTTCTAAGGTCATTTGCTACTTCGCCACCGATACACCCAGATAAAACAATTAACCCCTCATTATATTTTTCTAGTAATTCATGGTCTAATCTGGGTTTGTAATAATACCCATCCAAATTAGCAATGGTACTGAGTTTCATTAAATTCTGATACCCAGTATTATTCATGGCTAAAAGAATTAAGTGGTAGTTAGCTTTGTCTTTTCCAGGCTCTTTATCTGTATGTTTGCGCGCAGCAATGTACGTTTCCATACCAATGAGAGGTTTTATGCCCTTATCAATAGCAGTCTTATACAGTTCAACAGCTCCAGACATCGTACCGTGATCTGTTATTGCGACAGCTTCCATTCCAAGCTCTTTTATTCGCTCTACCATTGGTGTGACTTTTTGCAACCCATCCAGCAGACTGTAGTGTGTATGATTATGAAGTGCAACAAAATCTGAAGCTTTTATAATCTTAGCGTTTTCTCCCATATAGCTACATTATAGCAACAGAGATGTTTTAATGATGTTATATTATTTACTTTTAGCTAAAAAATCTTTTAGAGAGTTTTGTGCTTCTTTTACTTTTTTTATTGCATCGTCTAGATCTTTGTCTGAAGATTCACCCTCTTTAAAAGAGTTAGCAATTTCTGCCATATTCGACAAGCTCAGCTTTAGATCATCTATCTTCTCTTTTGATGTGTTTGATGCCTTGCTACTTATTGCCTTTGCTTTTTCTTCTGCCTTATCTATGAGTTCTTTTGCTTCATTCTGTATTTTCCTTACCTGTTTAGAAACTTTATCTGAAGCTTTTTTTGAGGCTACTTTAATATCGTTCCGGGTTTCTTTACCACTCTTTGGTGCAAATAATATACCTACTGCAACACCAATTACAGCTCCTACAGCTGCTCCAACTGCTAAACCCTTTTTTTCTTTATCATTCATTTACTTGTCCTTACTTTTAAAAGCATTCGCTATTTGTGAGATTGTTGAACCAACTGAAGAAGCTTTACTTGCACTTTTGAAATTAGATGTGATTTTCTCCACATTTTCAACTGCAGACTGAGCAGTATCAGCGGTAGCCTTTATAGTTTTCAATAGTTTTATAATAATTACGCCCGCTATAATCCATACCACCAATGATATGCTAAGCGCTATAGAAAGAATTATTACCAATATATCGTACGAATCCATATGTCTATTATCTCACTCTATAGTCTTTTTTGCAAGTATGATTTTATGGACTCTCCATACTCTGGATCATCTAGGGATATGTCGATTAAAGTTTTTAGATATGACTCAGGGTTGCCTGTGTCATGATAATCGCCTTCTATTGTTAGTCCGTATACATCATCTTCTTTTGCTAGGTCTTCAACCGCATCTGCTATCTGTATTTCACCGCCTTTTCCAACCTTTTCTTTCTCTAAAATAGGAATAACATTTGGTGTTAATAAATACCCGCTAGCAACCGCAAGGTTTGAAGGTGACTCTGACAATTCTGGTTTTTCAAATATTCCAGAAACTTTAATTAATTTATCTTCTACTTGCTTGGAAATTTTAGCGATTCCGTAGCTGCTCACTTCTTCATCTGGCACTTCTCGCAGTGCAACAATACTTTTGCCTGTTTTTTCATAGGAATATAATAGTTGTTTAGCTGTAGACACATCTCCTGTAAAAAAATCATCAGCAAAAAAGAAAAAGAAAGGCTCTCCACCAATTATATGTGAAGCGTTTAGTATTGGCCTGGCATTACCTTTGGGCTCACCTTTTTGCCTTACGTAAATAAAGTTGGCTAATTCGGCAATTCTAGCTATTTTATTTGCATCCTTATCTTTACCCTTTTTTCTTAATTCTTGTTCTAGTTCTAGGCTTCTATCAAAGTGATCCTCTATTGCTCGTTTAGTAGGTCCAGTTACAATTATAATATCTTCAGCACCCGCCTCAACCAGCCCTTCTACAACAAGCTGTATTACAGGCTTGTCAATGATCGGTAACATTTCTTTTGGCATTGCCTTCGTTTGTGGTAAAAATCTAGTACCCATTCCAGCTGCCGCTATAACTGCTTTTCTAACTTTTTGAGCCATACTGTCTCCTTACTTTATTTTTTTGCGTATAATTTCTTGAGTCATTGCTGGATTAGCTTTTCCTTTTGAAGCTTTCATAACCTGACCTACTAAAAATCCAATGACCTTTAGCTCGCCCTTTTTAATATCTTCAACAGCTTTAGGATTATCAGCCATTACTTTTTCTACGGCCTTTTCAATGTCGCTAGTATCAGAAATCTGTATATAACCTTGTTTTTCAGCATAGTCTGTAATGTTGTTCGGTAATTCTTCTGACCTTAGTAATTTAGTTAGTAAATTTTTTGCATTATTAGAGCTTAATTTATTTGCTCTATATAGTTCATCAACCGATTTGTATATTTTCTGCCTTGAGTTATTGTTAATTTCAATTGTCTTTTTTTCATCTATTGTTTCACGTAGTAAAGGCACTTCGATGTTCACTATCCAATTAGCAAATTGTTTTGCATTCGACTTGTTATTTATAAGCATTTCTAAAAAGTCAGATTCAAATTCAACATTAGACTCTAACAAAATTTCAATGGTTTGATTATCTAGGCCGACATGTGATAGTTTACTCCGCCATTCTGACGGCATGATAGGTAAATTATCTTCGATATCTTTTATATATTCATCAGTTAGTAGTATTGGCGGTATATCTGGATCAGGAAAATATCTATAATCATGTGCGTCTTCTTTGCTCCGCTGTGAAACAGTTTTCTGTTTATCGTCTAGCCAGCCACGTGTTTCTTGAACTACTGTATCTCCTTTTTCTAAAAGCTTTATTTGACGATTTATTTCGTAGTCAACTGCTTTTTCGACGCTTTTAAAACTGTTTAGATTCTTTGTCTCAGATCTAATACCCATTTTTTCTGGGTTTTTGCTAACACTAACGTTTACATCAAAACGCATATTTCCATGATATAAATCAACATCGCTTACGCCTGAATATTTCATTCTAAGCCAAAGTTCTTTTGCAAAAGCTTTTGCTTCCTTTGCATTGTGCATTTCAGGCTCTGAAACTATCTCTAACAATGGTGTACCAGCCCTATTAAGGTCTACCAGCGAATAAGCTTCATTAGCTGGGTGAGTAGATTTGCCAGCATCCTCTTCGATATGGGCTCTAGTTATGTTTATCGTTTTAGTAGTTCCGTCATCATTCTGAACCTTTATTTGTCCACCAATTATTATTGGTTCATCAAATTGACTTATCTGATAACCCTTAGGTAAATCTGGGTAAAAGTAGTGCTTTCTATCAAATTTAGAAAATTTTTGAGGACTAGTTCCTAAGGCAAATGCAGCTTTAGCGGATAATTTAAGAGCTTCTTTGTTTAAAACAGGTAAAGCGCCTGGCAAACCAAAACAAATGTGACTAACTAGTGTGTTAGGCTCAGCGCCCTTAGCATCATTACTGACAGGAGCGAATAATTTAGTATTGGTTTTCAGCTGAACATGACATTCAATCCCTATTGTTGGGATATAACCATCAACCAAGTATTTTTTTATATCACTCATTTTAAGGCCCCTAAATCTTTAAGGCCCTGCCTGAAAGCTACAAGGGCATTCTTAACTTCATTTTCTTTCAAATTAACTGACTCGTCTTTTCTGATTAAGCTGGCTAGCTTATGAGCCTTCCATAATGAATCATTTGATTTCAGTTTTTTTTGGACATTCACCATACGCTCACCCATAGTCTTCCCAGGGACACGCTTCTTTTTCAATACTTCATCTAACAACATATCAGCATGGATAATTGCATGAGCCCATTCTTGTTTATCTCCGCAAAGTTTTTGGATATCTCTCCACTTTTTTACATATTTTGAATGTTTAACTCTTTTAGGGGTTTTAATAAATAAAAGTCCTACGAATAGCAAAACTACGCTCGAAGCAGCAACTATAACCAAAATAGACTCGGCGGTCATTTGTTCAAGTCCTCGAATAATTTTGCTATTCCAAGCAATTCACTATCTTTGTTTTGCTGGCAAATTATTTGAAGTCCTACAGGTAGGTTATCAACTTCTCCACAAGGTACTGATATTGATGGTATCCCAGCTAAATTTGATGAAACTGTCATTATATCTTGCATATACATATGTAATGGATTGTCTACGTTCTCCCCTATTTTGAAAGCTGTAGATGGAGTAACTGGGCCAACCAAACAATCATACTTTTTAAATACCTGGTTAAACTCATTAATTATTTTTGTTCTTACTATTTGTGCTTTTTTATAGTACGCATCATAATAGCCAGAACTTAACACATGTGTGCCTATCATTATTCTGCGCTTCGCTTCTTCGCCAAACCCTACAGTTCTGCTCTTAGTGTAAGACTCCTCAAGAGTTTTAAAATTTCTTTCGCTATATTCGTACCTTTGTCCATCATGCCTTGATAAATTACTGCTTAATTCTGCTGGTACAATTATGTAATAAACTGCCAAGGCCAGCTTCAAGGTTGGCAAACTAACTTCTTCAACCACGGCTCCATTCTTGGCTAGTAAATTTATTGATTCATTAACAATTTTTTGTGCTTCACTGTCGTTATCAGAATTAAAATACTCTTTTATAACTCCGATTTTTTTGTTTTTTAGCGTTAATTTAGTATTATCATAGCTTTCTGTATCTCTCTTAATCGTAGTACCATCTAGCGTATCAGGACCTGCCATTACATCCAGAACTAAAGCTGCATCATCTACTGTATTTGTCAGCGGGCCAATTACATCGGTACTGCTAGCCATTGCAACTACACCACTTCTCGAAACAAGACCATAAGTTGGCTTAAGCCCAACTACCCCGCAAAAACTAGCTGGCTGCCTGATTGAGCCTCCTGTGTCCGTTCCAAGTGCAAAAGGTGTGTATTGTAGAGCTGTACTGGCTGCAGACCCTCCACTACTGCCACCTGGCACCCTGGTTGTATCATGAGGATTTTTCGTAACTTTAATGTCGCTGTTTTCTGTTGAGCCACCATGAGCAAAAGCATCTAAATTTGCCTTACCGACACATATTGCTCCCTCAGCTTCTAGTTTTTCAATTGCAGTTGATTGATATGGGCTTTTAAAGCCCTTAAGCATGTTACTTGAAGCTGTGCTCTCCGAGCCGAAAGTTAAAAAATTATCTTTTGCTATAAATGGCACTCCAGCCAATCTACCAGCGTTTTTACCTTCTGATATTTTTTTATCAATTTCTTGCGCCTTAGAAAGTGCCCTATCTTTAATTAAGGAAACGATTGCATTATATTCACCATCTAAATCATTGATTCTAGTTAAAGATTTATTGACATTATCTACAGCTTTTAACTCGGAATTATTAACTTTATTCGCAATATCGTAAATACTTTCCCAGACTTTTGTATTTTTATCTACCACTAGATCATCCTGCCGACTTTTATATATCTCCCTTGAGAGTCTGGCAAAATATTTTTTAATTCATCCGGAGAAGCTTGGAGCCTTATGACCTCATCAGCCCTGACTGCATTTGTTTTCCCACTAACCTGGTATGTAGGCTTAAGTCCGCTAACATCAACAGAATCTAGAAGCTCAACGTAGTCTAATATTTCACTCAATTCTGTTTGGTATTTCTCGACTTCTTCATCAGTTAATTCAATCTTACTGAGTCTAGCCAACTTTAATATTTGCTCACGATTAATTTTTGACATCTTATCTTACAGTATAGCGAATTAAGATGTTACTTGCCACAGATAATCAAAGATATTTTGACCATGCGTTTAACTCAGATTCTGTAAGCTCTTTGCTTTGCCCTACATACTTTTTGATGGTTTCTTGATCAATTGTTATTGTCTCACCGACTTGAATAATTTCGCTTCTTGGTAATTCATTAACAAGATTAGTTTCTGTGTAGAGTCTTTGCTCTGCACTTAATGACTCCTCATTATCTGCCAAGTAGTCGTTTACTACTTGCCTAACAACCAGTGTTTGATTGTCGCCTACTCGTATGGTGGCACTGTAATTTGTATCTTGTTTTGTAACTTCAACTTTACCTGCAGGAGGAGCAACATCTACGAATATTTTCTGTCCTGTGTCGATATTTTTTTCTGTATTACTTTGTTCATTGTTGTCTTCTGTCTGTACAGTTTTATCTACATTTGCTTGATCATTGGAGCTGTCGTTGGAATTACCGCTATTATTTACTAATAGCAATAACAGACCAGCACCTATAAGCACAGCAACTACTACCCTTGAGTTTTCTTTTAGTTTTTCTAGCATAGTGAACCCCCTCTTTTGAGCCCACCATTTAATAGTATTTAACCACTATTGTACATGTATGCTAGTTATTATGCTAGAGTTTATTGTTCGGTTGTTGTTTCTTCTTTTTTGCTTGTAAATCCGATTGCTAAAGTAGCTAATAGCGCACCAACAAATATACTTGTTAACACATATTGCCCTGTAGATGATAGTACCTGAGGTGTCGGAGTTGAAGTTGATTCGCCCAGAACTTGTGGTACAGTTGGCTCTTCTGGCTCTTGATAGTTACCTACATAACAATTATGTGTACTTCCAGGATATGTATAGAACATGTCTTTTGCATCTTCTCCTTCTTGACCAATATCTTCCAATCTAACAGCTCTGCTTAGTTCCAGCTCGGGTTCTTCTGGCTGATCACAATAAATATTTGTTTGTGTCCAACCATCTTTTAGTGTTTCACTAACTGTGTATACACCTCTTGGGCTTAGGTTGTAAAACACAGCTTCACCATTAGTGTCTGTTACTTGACTGACCGATGTTTGGCTTTCTTCGCAATCGAACCTGCCTAGGCTTCTAACGCTTTCCTGCTCTTTACATTTTTCTCCTGTTGTTAATGTAATTTCCCAGTCTGAAAGCGCAGATTCATCATTATCCCATTCACCATTTTGATTTTTATCGTTAAATTTAGTAACTATTGCTTTGCTTTTCTCAGCGTTATAGAAATGACAGTCATATGTGTAGCCATTCTTTGCTTCAAAATTGGTACTGTTGTTAAAGTCTAGGGTCCTTAGATATTCAGAGTCACAATAGGCGGAGTCAAGATGCCACCCCTCAGGGGTGTTTTCAACTACATCTACATTACCGGCATCAACTTCTACAGAAGAATTATGGCTGTCTCCGTTCGTACTAACAAGATTTACGCTATCTGTGTGGTATTCGCAACCTTGAGGTTCAACATCAAGGTTTGTTTGTATATCACCACTATGAGTTACGGTAAAGTTAAATAGTTGATCCGTATCACATGGTCTTGTGTGTTTAATTATATTTACTTTAGCCGGCTTGTCGTCATTAGTTATTTCACAAACTATTTCTTGACCTTCGCTTAGAGTAAACCATACATTAACCCCATCGCTTTGTACTGAATCTCCGCAGTCCCACTCACCTGCTTGATATTCCATAAGCTCACTTTCGCTAAGGTTATATTCCATATTTGATTCAACCGTTGGCATTGCGCTATATGTTACTGTATCACCGTTCACCGCACCGTCATCAAAGCTTAATGTCTCATCGCTTAGTGTAATTCCAAAATCATTGACTGTTGCGTCTCCACCGTTATCGTTTACAACATTTTTAATTACTGTAAGTTTTGGAGCTATATCGTAATTGTAAACATTACAAACAACTGTTTCACCTAATCCAGGAGAATATGGATAGCCAACAGATTGATTATCTACAAAACACCCGATATTTGGTCCCACATACCCATTAACCACATCTTCGGTAATTGTAAACGTTTCACCCGCACTCACTTGAACCTCTTCATGATTAGCAATTGTTGTCGTTTCGGTAGGCTGTTGAAGCTGAGTGACAACCAGCGAAGTACCATTAAGCTTCAGATTAAACTCATCAGCCAAGACATTACCGCCTTCATCATTTATAGTAAATTTATTAACCTTAACTGCCACCGCTTGATCATCGTTAGTTATCGTACATACAACGTTCGTAGCAAGCATCAGCTTAACTGCACCATTTTCAAATGTTCCACCATTACAGTCCCAGTCGCTAGGTGTATATCCGTCAGGTCCCATTTCTGACAAAGTGTAGAAAATTCCAGCCTTTACTTCCGCTGAGTTAGTCTTTGCTTCTTTATCATCAGTATTTGGAATAGGAGTACCTTGTTCATTGATTACTGGTGGATTTTGTCCAGCTTGTGCAATCAATGTCCATCCACTAGCTGGTTGGCTTCCACCATTATCGTTAATCACAATTTTTACTAGAGTTAATGTAGGTGAGTCATCGTTATTTGTGATAGTACAAGTTATATCATCACCAGGGGCTAGCGTAATATTTCCACCTAATGCATCAGGGCATTTGTCATGTCCTGTTATTGATACGAAAGAATACCCCAGTTGCTGTGTTTCGTTTATTGCTAGTGGTACATTGGCGTCGTAAACTTTCTTTTCGCCTGAATTCACTGGATTACCATTAACTGTAAGATTGAAGTCGTCTGGCTGAGCTTCACCACCACTATCATTGGTCGGATCTTTGACTATGGTTAGTTTAGGGGGGCCAAGCCTATTTACAAACGTACATGAAACTATATCATTGGCTCCCACAACAACACCACTCACGCCATTATTCGACTGCGAACCGTTATTACTTGCACCACTACATGAAGCACTCATAAATTCATGACCTGGTTTAAGGGTCTCTGTTACAGAATATGTACCTTGCTCTACTTCTACAGCTGGGGTCTTACCTTCGCTATCTGTTAAGACCGGATTAGGATTACTTGGTGAACCGTTAACATCAAACTCCCAATTTGGAGCCGGTGTTCTGTCGTTTGTAGTATTTGGATCACCATCGGCATCTATTAATTTTGTAGTAGTGATCGTACCACCACATAAATCTTGAGCCAATTTGGCAAGCTCTTGAGCCAAAGTATCAAAATCACTAGTTATTACAGCATCATTACTAGATATTTCTGCTAGATTGGCTACATCGAGTCCACTTCCGATACCTAAAGTAATAATCCTTGTCCCTGTGTTTTTTATTGAGTTTGCTGCAGTCACAGATGGATTCATTGCTTCCAAAGAGCCGTCAGGAGAAGCGTTTTGTGCAGGATTTCCAAATCTATTTGGTCGACCGTCAGAAGCAAAAACTACTAAATTAGAGTTGGTTACTGGTCTTGGGTCAAAAGTACTTTGAGCTTTCAATAATCCTTGCTCCCAGTTAGTTGCCCCAGAGTCATTTGCGATGTTTATTGCATTTTTAACCACTGTGGCATCTCCACTAAAGCCTTGTAGAACGTTTGCGCTTGATGAAAACTCAGTTACTGAAAATTGTGTCGGCGTTGCAGGTAGAAATGCATCTACAAATGAATTAAAGGCTACCTTCATTTGGGCTAATTCAGTGTTGTCG
>JAUIKH010000049.1 GCA_030430915.1 bacterium
GGAAGAAGAAGGATTAAATCAAACAGTGGATAGTGTAATAGGCTTGGCGGCTAAAATGCATCGCAGGTATTTTATACATGGTGATTTTCAGATTAAAAACCTAGGAGTACTTAAATCAAGTAAACTGGTAGTCTATGACTTAGAAGCAGCAAAAGATATTACAAAACTAAACGTAGAAGACCGCACTAACTTAAGAGTTCAAGACTTGGTAACACTTTTTAAATCATTGCGTATAAATGGCTTTTATAAGTATCACAAACCAAGCGCACTAGAAAGTGAAGTAAGCGATAGATTACAAGTATATATTGATAAAATTGGAGACGATCAGTCACTAGAAATTGCTTCAACTGCAGGAGATGAATTTTTCAAATGGGCTACTGATGAGGTGGCTGTTGTCCGTTCAATCAGCAGGTTTATGAGTAGAAATTAAGTCAAGCCTCTTGACCAATGTATTAGCGCTCTAGTACTATGAGTGCTAGAAACAGTGTTATCTGCGAGAATCACTGTTAACGATAAGAAACTATAGAAAGAGGGAGTAAAAACATGTCAAAAGTTCCTATAACACCTTTGGCTGACTACGTAGTAGCGCAACAGGAAGAAGCAAAATCTAAAACCAACAGCGGTTTATATTTGCCAGACAAAGGTAGTGAAAAACCAAAAATTGCCACAGTTCTATCTGTAGGACCTATAGTTAAAGACATTAAAGCAGGTGAGCGAATAGTATTTGGTGGTTATAGCAATACCGATATAAAAATCGATGGTGTTGAGTACATGCTTATTAAACAAGAAAACATTTTTGCCAAAGTAAGCTAATAAAGATTAATGATTAGGAGTTAAATAAATGTCTAAAAAAGTTTTTTATGATGAAGATGCCAGAAGGCGAGTATTAGGTGGAGCAGAAGTACTATATAACGCAGTTAAAACAACCATGGGTCCTAAAGGTCGTAATGTAGTTATTAACAAAGGTTACGGAAGCCCAACAGTTACACATGATGGAGTAACAGTGGCAAAGGGAGTAGATATTGCTGATGTTGATGATCAAACACTAGGTTACAAAGTAGGTGCTGAATTAATTAAAGAAGCAGCAAACAAAATGAACGATGTTGCTGGTGACGGTACAACAACCGTTACAGTTCTGACTTATCAAATTTTAAATGAAGCTAATAAACTCATCGCAGCTGGGCATAATCCTATGTTGCTTAGAAAAGGACTAGAACAAGCTGCATCAGACGTTATTAAGCAGTTGGGCAAGATGAGTGACTCAATTGCAGACAAAAAAGAAAGAGTTGCAGAAGTAGCAACTATTAGTGCAGGTGATTCTGAAGTTGGCAACTTGATAGCTGATGTTATGGATAAGGTTGGCAAAGATGGTGTTGTGACTGTTGAAGAAGGTCAAGGTTTGGAATTAGAAAGCGAAGTAGTAGAAGGATTCACATTTGATCGTGGGTTTGTCAGTCCATATATGGCCACAGACACTAGTCGGTTAGAAGCTGTTTACAATAAGCCAGCGGTAGTTATAACAGATAAGAAAATCAGCAATATTCAAGAAATTAGTTCACTAATGGAGCGCCTAGCTGAAGCGGGTAAAAAAGACATGGTGCTAATTGCTGAAGATGTGGAAGGTGAAGCACTAACCATGCTTGTATTGAACAAACTAAAAGGTGCGTTTAATACGGTGGCTGTAAAAGCTCCATCATTTGGTGATCGCCGTAAAGATATTTTGAACGATATTGCTATCCTGACTGGTGGAGAAGTCATTAGTGAAGAGCAAGGTCATAGTTTCGACACCGTTGATGTCAGCATGGTTGGATCTGCACAGAAGATTATCGTAGATAAGGACAACACCACAATTATTAGAGGTGCAGGTAGATCAACCGAAGTAAAAGCTAGAATTGATCAAATAAAAGATCAAATTAAGGCTACAACCAGTAGCTATGATAAGTCTGAGCTAGAAAAGCGACAGGCTGCACTATCTGGCAAAGTTGCAGTAATTAAGGTAGGTGGAGCATCTGAAACTGAAATTGAAGAGAAAAAATTCCGAGTTGATGATGCGGTTGCAGCTGTTAAGGCAGCGCTTGATCAAGGTATCGTTGCTGGTGGTGGAGTAACGCTTGTAAATCTATCAACTAAAGTCAAAAATCTTAAAGATGAAACAGAAAATGCTGGAGCCAAGCTTTTGTCTAGAGCTCTTGAAAAGCCGTTCAGAATTCTGATGGAAAATTCAGGACTGAATCCTGATGAGTGGCTACCTCAAATTAAAGCAGCTAAAGAAGGGCAGGGAGTTGATGTTAGCAATCCTGCTAAATTGGTAGACATGAAAAAGGCAGGTATTGTTGACCCAGTACTAGTTACTACTCAAGCAGTCCAAAATGCTGCTTCTATTGCCGGTACTAGCATGACTATGGGTGCGCTTGTAGTTGATGTGCCAGAGCCTAAATCTGCAGCCGCGCCAGACATGAGTGGAGCAGGTATGGGTGGCATGGGCATGGGCATGTAGCTAGTCTTAAATGCACTGATTATGTAGGAGTATATATCCCTCTTCCAGGTGTAGCTAGGTCTAGTCTGGTGTGGTTTGATCTGTATAGCTCTGTTGAATTTGTCGGAACAATCATTATTGAGCCTTCCGGATACCATGTGTCAATGTGTTCAGGTAATGATATGTGCCTTGACACATCCATACCAGACTCAGGTTCATCGATGAATGCAATGCCTGGCAAGAAATTATTTTTTCTTGCTCTTATCGAAGAGTCGGTATAGTCGTACTTACTGCTAATTCTAGCTTCCAATGGAGATTCTTTTTTAAATACTTCTGGTATGCCCCAATCACAATCATAACTATCCGTTTCTTCTGTTTCGAATCTGAAACTATTTGGACTAAATACTGCTTCTAAATAGTGTCTAATAAATGTATCGACAGTTTGTCTACTTGACTGGCTCTCTGAGGAATATTCTTGTAAGTACTCGTCTGAATTTGCAAAGCCAGAAATTTCTACGAAATTACCTACAAGATTGTAGCCTTGTCTACCTGCTGAATCCGCTAGTTTTTGAGCTTGGCATCCTACTTCTTTTTGAATGTCACAGTAAAAAATTGACCCATTGTTTTCGTATTGGTCTACCTTCATTACAGAGGCAATCATAGGTGTTATGCCGTCTTGCAAGAATTCTTCAAAATCTGTACCTCTGTTACTAGGTACTTCAAATACACTTTTTCTATAAGCTTCCGCTTCTTCTTGTGTTCTTCCCCGAGCGATATCATCTCTATAGCGACTTTCAGCCGTAATTGCATACTTTATTGCTTTTGCGATTGTAGTCTTACCGCTACCATTCTCACCAAATATTAAATTTATACCTGGCTTGAAGTTTAGCTTTTCTGGTAAGCTCAATAGCACCTCACGTACATGTTCTGATCTAGGAGGTATTTCCAGCTCTGTAAGTGCTTGTTTGTTTATACTGACTGATAGCTTACATTCATCAAAAATTTCTTTTTTTTCATATTTTGGTATAGCCGGCTTAGGTTTTTCTACCAGAGCAGTATCAAGCCTAGGCATAGCAATATCAACCCAAGGATTTTCAAACTCTTCAAATTCAGGATTATGGGGTTGATTTGGTGGCGTTGATTCAAGAATTGGTTCAATTTGAAAAGGAAGTAAAGCGATTTACCATAAATAATATCTCGCCAGAAATAATATTACAAGCAAAAAAACAAGGTTACTCAGATGCTCAATTGGCTTTTTTATTAGGTAGAATTGATGAGGAAGACGTTTATAATAAAAGAAAGTCATTAGGAATAAAGAGAACTTGGAAAATGGTAGATACTTGTGCCGCAGAATTTGGAGCACAAACACCATATTTCTAT
>JAUIKH010000050.1 GCA_030430915.1 bacterium
TCCACTAGAAGAGGGTATGAAAATAGAAGTAATTGCTCAGCCTAGAATTAATCCTATTTATGGATTTAGTCTAAATTATATTTCAATTAAGCCGGTTGGAGAAGGAAGCATAAAAAAAGCAGCGGATCTGCTTAAACTTAAGCTTGAAAAAGAAGGATTATTTGATGAGTCTAGAAAAAGACACATCCCAAGGGCTCCAGAAAAAATTGGATTAATCACCTCAGTTGAATCAGCGGCATATGTAGATTTTATAAAAGTCTTGAATGCTCGCTGGCAGGGTGTAGAAGTTCATGTACAAAATACTCAAGTACAAGGAGATCAGGCGGTGGAAGGTTTGGTTCAGGCGGTAAGGTACTATAATCAAATGTCATCTCCACCTGATGTACTAGTGATTACAAGAGGTGGTGGGAGCGCTGATGATTTATCTGCTTTTAGTGTGGAGGCAGTGGTTAGAGAAGTTGCTTCAAGTAGAATTCCTACACTTGTTGCTGTTGGTCATGAGGTGGATATTAGTCTGGCAGAGTTAGCGGCAGATGTGAGAGCTAGCACACCAAGTAATGCTGCAGAAATTTTATTTCCGGACAAGTTAGATGAAAAACGTCATCTAACTAATATATCTACACAACTAGATGAGATAATAAAGTATAAAATCGAAGACAAAAGTACAAATTTAAAAGAAATTTTAGTTAGATTAGACCATGGCCTAGAAAGCAAGCTCGAGCTTAAACAGCAGCAGCTAAAACAGTTTGAGATACTACTGAACAGTGTAAATCCAGAAAATACTTTAAAACGAGGTTACGCTCTTGTTAGCTCCAAAGGTAAGCTGGTGAAATCAATCAAACAGCTTAAACCAGGAAGCGATGCTTTAATCACTATGTACGATGGTAAGGTTAAAACTAAAGTGAAAGGTGTATAATATTTGTAATGACTAAACAAAGCTACAGAGACTTAGAAGCCGAACTAGAGGCAGTACTAGACCGTGTAGAAAACCACAATTATGAAAATCTAGAAGATATGCTCAAAGATTACGAGCTGGGCAAAAATATAATACAAAAACTTCAAGCTAAATTAGATACAGCAAAAAACTCAATTAAAAATATCAAGTGAGTGCTGTACTTTTAGTAGCATTATTTATATTTCTTACCTTTGCTTTTGTTGTGGCTTTTGGCGCTCCTTATTTACCAACACTTCACAAGCAAGCTCAAGACTCCTTGGACTTATTAGACTTAAAAGAAGGGCAGACTTTGCTAGAGCTGGGTTGTGGTGACGGTAGAGTTCTAAAAGCAGCTGCGAGAAGAGGTATAATTTCTGTTGGTTATGAAATAAACCCCATACTGGTTATAATCGCTAAAATTAACACTATTAAATATCGATCAAAGGTAAAAATTATATGGGGTAATTACTGGAATGCAGAATGGCCAAAATCTGATGGGATGTATGTTTTTTTATTAGATAAATACATGGATAAACTGAATAAAAAAATTATACAATATAATTTAAAAAAAGTCCCTTACAAGCTGGTTAGCTATGGTTTTAAGATAAAAAGTAAAAAGCCAAAGAAACAGATTAAAGGCTTAAATTTATACGTATATACTACATAAAACTTGCTAAGCATAAGTAAAAAAGGCTAGAATACAAGCATGATTTTTATATCTAAAGAGCAGAAGGGTTCAATATCAGGCGCAGCTATACTAGCCATGGTAATGAGTCTGTTATTCGTTATAGCTTTGGGCTTCGGAGCTTGGGCTTTTATTGGAATGCAGGAAAATCAAACCAATCTCGACGCAAAAATAGAAGTTGCATCAGATGTTGCAGTTAAAGAAGCAGAGTCTGCAAAGGAAGTAGAATTTGCAGAGCGCTCAAAAAATCCGTACCGACCATACAAAGGGCTTGATACATATGGGGCTTTGACTTTTAGTTTTCCAAAAACATGGAGTGCTTACGCAAAAGAGGCTAATAGTGGAACGCTGTTGGATTTTTATGCTCATCCTGATGTAGTGCCTGAAGCTAAAAAGGGCACACTGTTCGCACTAAGAGTTCAAACATTAGATACAACATACGACAGAGAAGTAGAGAAATTTAATTCCAAAGCAGAAAAAGGTCAAGTAACGATATCCCCTTATAGACTTGAAAAGGTTCCCGGTGAACTAGGCACAATCATTAGAGGTGAAATAACAGCCGATGTGCAAGGAATAGTTGTATTGCTGCCTCAACGTGATAAAACATTTAAGATTTGGACGGAATCTGACTCATTTGTTAATGATTTTGAAAAGATTCTTAAATCTACAAGTTTTGTGCCGTAAAAACTACAAAGATTTGTTGCCAATTTGTATGTATACTTATAGCCATAGAGAGGGTATTTAGATTTTGGGTGTTACAAATAGCGATAAAGTATTGAATGATCTTATGACAATACTGTACGAAGAAGTAAAAGCTCCTTTAGTTAATATTGTTCAGCTATCAGAGCTAGACAATAAAAATAAAATCATAAATGCGAAAGCTAAAAAAGCGCTTAGAACATTAGACAATATAAACTTGTATAAAAAGGTCAGCTCTTCACAAATAGCGTTAAAACTTGAGCCCGTTCACGTTGGTGGGACAATAAACGAAGTTGCTAATGAATTAGAGCCATTGATGAGATCAGCTGGCTGCAGGTTAAATGTAGAAATTCAAGGTTCAATTGGAGCTGCAGATACTGATAAACAAGTACTGAAAGGTGCGCTGCAAAGTTTATGTCAGGGCTTGTTAGATACAGTTAATAAGCCGTCTGACATTGTATTTACTGCCAGAAAAATTCCAACTGGTTTAAGGGTCTCAGTTCTTAGTGATGCGGTCTGTTTTGACAGTGTTAAGGTTAGTTTTAAGAATGCAAATTACTCATCGTCACAGCCTATAAATTCTATTGCAGGTGCCGCTGCAGATATATTGACAGCAAGAGAGATGTTCTCATTGCTAGGGGCTGATCTAGGTAAAACTTCACAGAAAAACCTACAGGGATTTGGTGCTACTCTAAACATAAGTAAACAGCTAAGCATGGTTTAGTATGGCTCAAATACTTGTGGTTGAGCCAGATCTGACAACTCAATCTATTCTTCTGGAATTACTTATTGATCATAAATTGGTTGTAGTTTCTGAACCTAATGAAGCAATAGTCAAAGCAAGTGAGAGCAAGCCAGATATTGTGATAATAGAGATATCGTTGGCAGGGCATAGTGGTATGGAATTTTTGTATGAATTTAGAACGTATAATGATTGGGATGACGTAAAAATAATAATTTTTAGTAAGATGATTTTAGAAGATACTGTACTAAATTCTAGGTCTTGGGAGCAGTTAAAAATATCAAAATATCTGTACAAACCCAAGACATCATTAATAGAGCTTAAAAAGTCTGTTGAAGAAATACTAAACAAGAAGTGACAATGAAGCACATCAACACACAAGCAATAATAATAAAAAGAATAGATTACGCAGAAGCAGACAGAATAATTACTGCAATAACGCCGTACAATGGAAAGTTAAGTTTGTTAGCCAAAGGGGTGAGGAGGTCAAAAAGTAAGCTTGCCGGAGGTCTGGAGCTTTTTTCAGTTAGCGACATAACCTATATTGATGGTAAGTCAGATTTAAAAACAGTTATATCTACCCAACTAAATAAGCATTACAGAAAAATTGTAGAAAATATAGAAGCCACTATGATGGCTTACGAGTTTTTAAAATTGATTGATAAAAACACAGAACAATCGTGTTCAGAAGAGTATTTTGAGCTGATTAATA
>JAUIKH010000051.1 GCA_030430915.1 bacterium
TCAATGTTCTGCTCTCACATGTCTGGTAAGCAGTTCTGCATAGCTAATATGCAGTTTAATGAAGAAGAATACAGACACTGGGAGAAATTAGTAAAACAGTGGATTCTTAGCAATTAAATATTTTTAAACTTATAGTTGTTTCCTGAGAATTTTTATTGCTTCTTCTTGGAACTCGGAAATACTGTCATGATTGTTTTCAATACTTATATCAGCCGTATCTTTCATAGCTGTCAGGTTCTGAACAGATTTATCATTAGGATCAACATCAATTTCAGATCTTTCTGTTTCCATAAACTGCTCAAATGTTTTACCTGCTTCATTTGCATCTCTTAGACGCAGTTGTGATCTCTCGTATCTAACTTTAGGATCAGCATCAACGAAAACTATCAGACCATTTAGTTTTTTTATCATCTCAGCTTCACCTATTGCCCGCATAGCGCTGGCTACAAAACCACCTGGATATTTATCCTTATTAGCTTGCCATTTATCGTATACCGCCTCAATTAAAAAGCCTGGACCCTTCTCTTCTCGTAATCTATTGATATACGGATCATTGCGCAGCAGCAACGCTTTTGGAGAGTCTTCACCAAATTCTTTTCTTTTCATTTCACGGATCATATCACTAGTAGAAATATGCAGAAACCCATACTCGTCAGCCAGTTTTTCACCCAGACTATCCTTACCAGCATTCAAAGTACCTGACAATCCAATAAATAAAGGCTTGTTAGATAAAGTGTTCATGCTATTTCAAATAATCAGTTAGATTTTTACTATCTTTGTGTTTCTTAAGCTTAGCTAGAGCTTTAGCTTCAATTTGTCTAATTCGCTCACGAGTTACACTGAACTCCTGACCAACTTCTTCTAGCGTATGGTTTTTGCCGTCTTCTAGGCCAAATCTAAGTCTTAATATTTTCTGTTCTCGTTCGCTTAAACTACCGAGTAAATCTTTCACCTGCTCTTTTAGCAGCTGGCCAGTTGCCGATTCTTCTGGAGTTACAGTATCCTCGTCTTCAATGAAATCACCCAGCACGCTATCTTCTTCATCATCACGCACACTTGCATCTAACGAGCTAATATCCTGCTTGATTTTCATAATGTGCTCAACCTTTTCTACATCAAGCTCCATTGCTTCGGCAATTTCTTCATTAGTTGGCTCACGATTTAAATCCTGCGTTAGTCGTCTTTGAGTTCTGAGTAATTTATTTATTGTTTCAACCATGTGAACAGGAATTCTAATAGTTCTAGCCTGATCAGCTATCGCCCTAGTTATTGCCTGACGAATCCACCAAGTAGCATATGTTGAAAATTTAAATCCCTTGTCTGGATCAAACTTTTCTACAGCTCTGAGTAACCCTGTATTTCCCTCTTGAATCAGGTCAAGCAAGTCAAGCCCACGCCCAACGTAACGCTTAGCTATAGACACTACTAAACGCATGTTAGCTTCTGCCATTTGATCTTTAGCCTTTTCGTCGCCCGCTACCACTCTTTGAGCCAAAGCTAACTCTTCTTCAGATGTCAAAAGCGGAATTTTACCTATTTCACGTAAGTAAAGTCTGACTGAATCATCTGCCACATCATCCAGATACTTTGCATCAGGCTTTTTTGTTGCGCCGCCATCTTCTTCGCTCCAATCATCTGCCATAGATTCAGGACCTGGCTCGTTCGCACCAGTAACTTCAACGTCAGCTTCCGATAAATCACTATACAGTTTATCCAGTATATCTAGGTTGTCTGGAGATTCAGGAATACCCTTATTAATAACTTTTTGATCAACTTTGCCAGATTTTATACTGTCTTCAAGAATTTTCTTAGCCACATCATCTAGCGGGTGTGCAACACTATTGTCTTTTTTTGCTACTTCGTCTTTTTTCTTCGCCACTTATAAAAATACCTTTCTATTTATTTAGAAAATTGAACAACCAGATCATCTAATTGCTTAACTGCTCTTAATAATGTTTGTTGATTTTTGCCTTCAACGTCGTTCATTTCTTTTAGTAGTGTTTGCTTTTTCAATTTTGCATATGTCTGTACCAGTCTGGAGATGAGATTATTAGCTTGATACGCTAGCTCATCTTCATCAGTATGCTGGTAGTATTCCTCAAATAGAAGTGCCAACATTTTACCATATTCTGAGTCATTTGGCGAAATACCGGGATGTTCTGATATAAAACCAGCTGTTTCCTGTGCTTCTTCGGAAAAAATATCTAAAGGTAAATTTCTGAGTTTAAGCCCTACAGATTCTTGTTTCATGCTTATAGCCAACAAATGTTGCTCTCTAAGTCTTTGTTCTTTTATTATTTTAGGCTCATCATAGTTGGATTTAACTCTTTTTAGTCTTATATTTGACTTGCTGCTTTCTGAAAATTTTTCTTTAATCGTCTGTTCACTTGTATTGGTTTTTTTAGCAATTACAGAAATGTAGTGTTCTTGTTCAACCTTATCTTTTAGTTGCTTGACTGTCTTTAAAACACCATTAGTAAACTGCCTCTTACCTTGTGCAGATTTAATATCCACTGAAGACTCAATACGATCAATTAGCCAATCAATCATATATTGCGGATTTTCAACTGTCTTAACCCAAGCCTTCGAATCTATTCTGATTAAGTCATCTGGGTCTTTTCCTGATGGTAATTTAAGAATACTCAGCTCTATACCCAGCTGTTGAGCTAACGGGATTGTTCTCTCTGCTGCAGCTTGTCCAGCATTATCGTCATCAAACGCTAAACGAACATCACCTGTAAATCTTTGTAGTGATTTTAAATGATACGTAGTTAATGCAGTACCAGCAGAGGCAACTACTTGTTTAATGCCCGCTTGATGAGAAGCAACAACATCAAGATTTCCTTCTACAACCACTACATACCCGAATTTTCTTATTGATTCTTTAGCTTGTGACAGGCCAAAGACTTGTCTGCCTTTATCGTATATGGCTGTTGCGGGAGTGTTTATATATTTTGGTGAATTTTTATCTTTATCTAGTTGACGAGCCGTAAACCCAACCGCCCTGCCTTGAGGATCAAGAAGAGGAATCATTACTCTGTCTCTAAACATATCGTATACAGAACCCGAACGCTCCGTAATTAGTCCAGCTTTTTTTAGCTCTTGTTTTTCGAAGCCTTTTTTCTCCAGAAACAAACTTAAGGCAGAACCATTTTTAGGAGAATAGCCAAATTTAAAATCTAGTAAAGTTTGCTTTTCAAATGCTCTGTCATTTCTTAGATATTTTAATGATTTTTCATTTTTTGTTAGCTGAACTTGATAAAAACCAACAGCAGCCTCAACTGCTTCATAAAGCCTCTCTTTTGATCCTGATTTGTTAAACTTGGCACCCTTTGGTCTGAATTCATCTAAATCTACTCCGGATTTTCTAGCTAAAATTTCCAGTGAACCTTTAAAATCTAAACCCTCTACCTCCATTATGAAGCTGAATATATCCCCGCCTTTACCTGAGCTAAAATCATGCCAAATTTGTTTTTCAGGGCTTACCATAAAGCTTGGTGATTTCTCATTCGTAAAAGGACTGAGACCCTTAAAGTTACGCCCGGATCTTTTTAATTGAACATACTCTGATATTACATCTTCTACACTTAATCTAGATTTAATCTCTTCAACAGCATCCATATTAGTTATTAGTATCAGCTATGAGATGTGAACTATCAAGTATTAGCATTTTTACTCTTTTGCTAACATGATAAAATAATGCTTATGCAGCCCGATAATAATCCTTACGAATTTATAACTAACCCTGAACAGCCCAAGA
>JAUIKH010000016.1 GCA_030430915.1 bacterium
TATTTTAACAAAGTTTAACTGTATATTTTTACTGTTTATTTAGTATGATAAACTTAAGCATAAAGGTAATTACTAGGTGGCTAATTATAATGGTACTAAACAAGAAAAAGACTAAATCTAATAAAAAGGTAAATCACGTTAGTAATAGTCAGATTCAAGAAGCTAATGAAAAGCACAATAAAACAGTTTTTATATTTGTTTCTATCTTAATATTCGGGGTAGTAATTGGTGTAATATTATTAAATAAATCTACAAAAATAGATGAAGTTGAAACAGTGGAAGTTAATGTTTGTAATATTTCTCAAAACAATGAAACTGTAAATAGTGCAGTAAAAGCAAGTAATTCAAATAACAATAAAGAAAATCTAAAAGGTATTGAAGAGATTGAGACCTTGGCTGGTTATGAAAATGATTCAATTTGTTTTTATCTTTTAACAATTATGAGCATTAATATTTCTGATTATGAAAAAGCAAACTCTTCCTACAAGGAATTTTCTAACTATAGCGTTAATAATAACGAACTAAAAGCAGCACTTGGCAGCATACCTCTAGAGTTAGATAAAATCGCTTCAAGACTAGATAATTTAAAGAAAAACACTGAAAATCTAAATAATGGATTAAGATATGGTAATACTGATGATGAGGATTTTTTAAATGCGCAGTAACAATTCTTATTTTGATGTAGTTACAGTCTTTAAGGTTAGTAAATTAATCATGGTTTTAGTTACATTTTTGGTTCTGTTAATGCTTCTAAATGGCAACAAAGTCTCAGCAGGTATCAATAACGGTCCGTACCACACTACTACACCAACTGATTTTATGGGACAAAGTGGAGCTGATTATTTGATGGATGAATGTAACTCAGCCGGTGTCCACACAGGAGGCATGTATAGTTGGCTTTCACTACGAGACAATAGATTCGCTACTAGTGTTATTAACGTGCCTTATGGTACAACTTCGATAAATATGCAAATTAATCACTTGGTTTTAATATGTGATTTAGGAATGAGTGGGGGTGTTGTAGGCGGTTCTAGAATTGGTACTAATTTTGGTTTTGTTAGCACAGACCCAGAAGTTACAAATGTTTCAGATAATCCAGCGGGAGTAGATTGGCAGATAGGAAGCGCAAATAGGTGGCACCTAAACGATAGCGAGTTTACCTACGACTTTGGAGGTCCTTTAACAGCTGACACCACTAGAACAGTAACTGTAACAACTAAAGGAATAAATTGGCGCTCTTACAGTCCAGCTTTTGGTTGTGTTGGAGGTGGATACCCATCGAGTTATAGTGCATTTGATGAGTGTTCTGCATCGCATACTTTTTCTCAAACATTCACAATTGACGTTGCAGACCGACCTATAGAAGAACCGACTTGTTCGGTCACTAATTTGGCAGCTAGTTTTAAAGCCGGGCTTGGTGCTAATATGACGAGGGTAAATGTTACTAACAATGATTCTATAGAAGCAATAAGTATTGACAGCTCTAGCGTGACAGTAGGTGTTTCAACTTCTTCTGGTGGTACTGGATCCATTGCAAATAGTTCATCAAGAACTTTTAATCAAAGTAGTAATACAACTGTAAATACACCAGGAACTCATACAGCTACTTGGTCAGTAGACTGGTCTTCTGGTACACAATCTGGCACTATAACTTGCTCAAGTAATGTCAGTATAACCGTAGAACCAGTATCTTGTACATCGATTGGACCTAGCCCAATCGACACAAGTGTACCATTTAGACCTACTCTTACAATATCCAATCCTAACTATATAGCTATTCCTGTAACAGGTACATGGACAATCAACGGAGCAACACCAGCTTCCGGATCTGGAAGTGGAACAATTCCGGCAGGCCCTTCTTCTTCAGGTACTATACCGTCTTCAATTACAACATCCGTGCCTGGCTCAGGTACGTATCAAATAACGTGGACAGTGTCCACTGCCTATGCTGGTTCAAATCCTACTGATATGGCAGATTGTGAAGGCGTTACAACAGCTTTAGACAAACCCTACACCCGCTTCTACGGCAACGATGTTATTACAGACGGGGGTATAGGTGCTAGTTGTCCTGATGGTATTAAGCTACCCGATGGTGCACCAGTAGTGTCCAATGGCCTTTACAATAGCTCCACTCAAAGTCACGCTACCTACCAAGGATCAGCCTCAGAACTAGCAATCTTTGCTACAGGTCAAATAACTGGAGTACTACCAGGTTCTCAGCTTACGTCTCGTTCTCCTCTTTGGGAGCTATCTATTGCCAATGATCCAATCTTAAGTAAAAGTAAAAACCCAGGAAACTATGAATTTGGTGGTGGCTATGGAGCAGAGCAGTGTGTGGCAGAGTTCCCAGATACAACAGGTTTTTCACCGCCTGGATCAGGAGCAGTTCCAGCCACCAGTGGCAATACTGCATTCACTGGAGATATAGAAATAACAGGAGGTAATTTTGGGATTATTCAAAGGTCTACTTTTGTCATTGAAGGTAATGTGACTATATCTGATAATATTACGTACGATACATTGACTCCATGGAATGACATTGATGAAATACCGCTGTTTAGACTATATGTCAGTGGCAATATATATATTGATGGTAATGTGGATCGGCTTGATGGTCTGTATGTTGCAGGACAAACCATATACACATGCACCAATGGCTCTAGCTTGTATTCAACAGATAAAGAAATAGTAGATAACTGTAACAGAAAGCTGACAGTCAATGGCGCTTTCACATCTGACAAAGTGGAACTACAAAGGATAATTGGAACTATAGGCTCAAGCAATCCTGGTGAAAGCTCAAATGAGCCACATATTGCAGAATCGTTTGTCTTCTCTCCTGAGCTTTATTTGGCCTTGCTTTCTGAATCTAAAAATAATTTTCATGGCACAAACTTTGATTCAATAATCTCACTACCTCCAGCTTTCTAGCTAATCTAACATTTTAAATAATAGTGTTTTGCAATGACTAGACCTATGTTATATTAAACATAAGCAAATAAATGTGTTATTTAAAGAGGGCGTGAGTTGAAACTTAGAAGATCTAAAAAAGAATCTGATAATAAGACTGATTCTGTTGATAGTGACGTTAAACAAAAGGATTCTGCAGCACAAGATTCTAGTAAGATAAGTACCAACATGTCTAAAAATAAAAAGAGAAAAATGATTATTATTGACATTGTAATATTTATAATCCTCTGTTTAGCAATAGTCGGGTATCTAATCTATAAAGGTGAAAATAAGGAAAATACGGACTCGACAAATGATGATATAACATATAGCCGAGTAGAGGTATGTACAGCAAAGGAAAACGTAAACATACTTAATAAATCTGTAGAAGCTATAAATAATAATAACCCAGCAACAGCAAGTGAAAGCATAAAGAACATAGAGACACTTGCCAGTTACGAACAAGATCCTTATTGCCTATATTCTGTTTCAAGGTTAAGTGTTAATATTTCAGATGCTGAAAGAGCCAGAAAAGAGTATGATTTGTTAATAAAAACAGACATTACCAATGAAGAACTGTACCAAGTATTCGGTGATTCGTTAACACCAAAAGAAGATCTACTATCTTTTATAGAGCTAGTAGAAGAGAACAATAAACTGTTAGAGGGTAATCTTCTGATTCCAACAGACGAAACTGTAAATGGAGACGAATAGTGATGAATTATTTTAAAAAAAGCTTAACCTCAAAAGTTCTGATTATATCAGTGGTAACAGCTCTATCACTAATAGTCATTAATGTAGCAAATTTAAATAAAGCATCTGCTGCTCAGCACAGCGGAGCATACTCAACTTCAAATCCGTTCAATACGATACCGGCTGCAGCGATAACTTACTTGGTAAATGGCTGTAGTAGCGGAGTTCATACAGCATCAATGATAAGTTGGATATCAGCTCCCGACAATAGATTGAGCGGAATATCACCTGTATCTTATGGGGCAACTTCTGTTACTGCTCAATACAATAGCGCTGTGTATATATGTGATACAGGAATGAATGGAGCTGTAGTCGGAAACTCTAGAATAGCGACAAATTTTGGAGTGACTGGATCTGCACCTCCAACAAACCTTTTTGCACCAGGTACAATACCATATTTTGTTACTCATGGTGTAGGCGGGACCGATAGGTGGCATGTAAATGATGCCAAATTCGCACATTTATTTAGCGCACCCGTGACAGCTAGTCAGACTATAAGATTTAATGTATATGGCAAGGGAATTAACTGGCGTAGCTATAGCCCCTCATTTGGGTGCTTAACAGCTGCAGGCGATCCTAGAGTTTATCCTTCCAGTTTCAATGCATTTAATGAATGTCCTAGCACTAGTACTGCAGTAGGTGATATTTTAGTGAGCGTTACACCGCCTCCTACCATTGCACCGACATGCTCTGCTATAGGGGGGTCTTATGCTGCTGGTTTGTCTACGAGTATGACTAGTGCAACAATAACAAATCCTAACTCACATACAGCATTAACAATATCTGCTTCCAGAGCTAGGTTCACGCCGCCAGGATCGGTTGCATCTCAAGGAGCAAATTCAGTCTCTGCATCTGGAAGTACGACTATTAACGCTAATGCTACTCAATTTAATTCACCGGGAACACATACAGTCGGCTGGGAGATTGATTGGTCTGGTCCTGGAGTTTCAGGTACAATTACATGTCCAAATGTAACGGTCAATATTACAGTTGAGCCTTTAATTTGTGAATTTAACCCAGTTTCTACTATTGAGTTAAATAAACCGTTTACATCAGAAGCATCAGTAATTGTAAGAAATCCAAACAGAATACCAGTAAGCGTCACAGGTGCAAGCTTTAACATCGTACCCGGCACCATCACACCGCCAGCTGGCCAAGGCATTTCAAATGATACTGGAAATCCTCCATTTCCAATAACAATACCTGCGAACGGTTCAACAAAAACATTTGAACCAAACACAGCTTTAGTTGCTACAGCTGCTGCCGACTATGATGTAAGCTGGACAATTACTACCAATATTGGTGGAACCGCACCTACTGTTTGTGCGTCGGTCGACATATTTGAGATTCGAGAGTTCCCGTATGTTAGATTCTATGGTAATGACGTATTCTCTGGAGGAGCAATTAAGGATAGCTCTGGAAACTGTACTGCACTTCCGCAACCCACACCGCCTAGTTTAAATGTTATAGCGAACGGATATTTCGATCCATCGCCAGAACAATGGTTAAACCATAAAGGTTCAGCTTCAGAATTAGCTATATTTGCAGGTGGTCAAATAACAAAGATGCTACCTGGCTCTCAGGAAAACAGATCAAGATTAGCAGAATTATCATTTGCAAACAATAATAATGCCAGTGGCGCAATAGGTGGGCTTCAATTCGGAGGAGGATACTCTGAAGGAACAAATGAATTGTGTGCTGATGGCTTTCCTGATACAACTGACTTTGAGGAATTAAGAGATCCAGGTGGCAATGAAATTGATAATGTAACAATTAGTAACGTTTCTTCAGACTATAAATCTGTAAACGACTTGACAATAGGTGGTGGCGGCCTAGACGACGGTGCGAGAACTACAATAGTAGTTAACGGCAACTTAAGGATTGAAAATGATATTGTATATAACAACACTAGCTGGACTACAATTGATGAGATACCTTTGTTTAGAGTTTATGTAACAGGTAATATTTATATTGATGGTAATGTAGAAAGACTAGATGGTCAATACACTGCTAAAGGGAGAATTAGTACTTGCACAGAAGCAGCTGATGCTATAATAACTGATCCTGCTGATCCTGATGACTCTGCTTGGGTTGCTGATTGTAGAAATAAATTAACTGTCAATGGTGCTTTTATATCAAATGATATTAATTTACATAGAGTATCAGGAACGGTTGCAGACAGTAGTGCAGGAGAACTATCTTCTTCAACGCACATAGCTGAATCGTTTGTATTCTCTCCAGAGTTATATTTAGCCCTACTTTCAGAAAGTAAAAAAGAATTTGAACTGGATTACGACAATATAATATCTCTACCTCCATCACTTTAGACTGGTTTATTGATTTTGCTCAATACTAATGCTATAATTAAACAAGTTTCCGGCCTATATTGGTCGGATTTTTTCATTCATAGGGATTGAAAAGAATATACTAAAAAATTTAAGAATATAAATAAAAGTAGCGACATCAATCAGAAGATTAAATATAAAAAAAGCTACGTACATAAGAAGGGATTAATATGGATTTTGATATAAAACAATTAGCAGGAGCAATGAAGCTTATTGCTGAAGAAAAAAACCTACCTGAAGACATAGTTCAAGAAATAGTTGAACAAGCACTAGCAGCTGCTTACAAACGAGATTACGGGGACAGAGAACAAGAAGTTCGAGTAGCTGTAAATCTAAATACGAGCGTAGTTGATGTATACGTAGAAAAAGAAGTTGTAGAAAAAGTAACTGATGAAAATTTCGAAATTAGCTTGAGTGATGCTAAAAAAGCCAAAAAAGATGCTAAAATCGGTGATCAAATCGAGCAGTATGTCGAAGTAAAGACATTTGGTCGTGTAGCCGCGCAAACTGCAAAACAAGTCATCATGCAGCGTCTAAGAGAATCAGAGCGAGAAGTTGTTATGGCTGAATATGAAGACAGAATAGGGGAGCTGGTTAACGGTGTTGTTACTAGAGTTGAATCAAGACTTGTAAGAGTAGAAGTAGGCAAAGCCCAAGCGATAATGCCTGCTAGCGAACAAAGTAGCAGCGAGCGTTATTTCCCAGGACAGAGACTAAAAGTATACCTAAAAGATATTGAAAAAGGGTTTCGTGGCCCACAACTAATTGTTAGTCGCGGCTCTGCAGAGCTTGTTAGACAGCTATTTAGCGCCGAAGTGCCAGAGATGGAGGGTGGAGCAGTAGAAATGAAAGCTATAGCTCGTGAAGCAGGTATAAGGACTAAACTAGCTGTGCATTCAACCGTACAAGGAGTTGACCCAGTTGGAACTTTCGTTGGTGGACACGGAACAAGAGTTAATGCTGTAGTTAACGAAATTGGCGATCAGGAAAAGATAGATATAGTAGTGTGGGATGAAAATCCTGAAGTGTTTATTGCAAGTGCGCTAAGTCCAACAAAAGTAAACAGTGTAAAGGTTAGCAAAGAAGAAAAGAGAGCAAAAGTATCTGTTCCTGAGGATCAGCTTAGTATAGCTATAGGAAAAGGCGGTCAGAATGTTCGTCTTGCAAGTAAACTGACAGAATACGAAATTGATATATCTGCTGAGAAGTCTCAAGATGAAGATGAAAAAACTGAATCAAAGGACAAGCCAAAAGAAAAAAAGACAGAGACAGTTGACCAAGTTCAAAAGCCAAAATTAAAGAGAAAATCGGAGTTGGAGAGCAATCTACTAGACGCTATAGACGAGCACGGCGAGTAATTCACAGCCAGTGATAATTAGCACTCTTGACGGTCGACTGCTAGCTAATGTATTATTAGTTGTATGAATCCTAACGACGAATTCCAAGAGTTTTTACACCATCTTAGTGACAACGCATTGCAAAGCCTAAGACATGCAGACGGTATTGCAAGGGCAACCGGTAGTGCATATGTGGGAACAGAGCACTTGTTACTTGGAGTTCTAGCGCAAGAAAATTCAATTGGATCAAAAATATTGAAAGACAACGGTGTTACTTTGGATAAAGCTAGACTGGCTATGAATCTTACTGTTCACAAAGATGGAATTGGAGCTAGTATCGGGTCAAAAGGATTAAGCGAAGCTGCTAAATTGACCCTGAAAATGAGTTGGGAAGTGGCACAAGAATACGCTCAGGAAATGTGCGGTACTGAACATATAGTTTATAGTATTTTTAGCCAAAAGAATGCTAGCGCTACGGTTTTAATGCGCAAGATGAACGTAAAGGTTGACGAAGTATTAAATGAGCTAGAGCAATTACTCAATAAACAGAGTTATGACGAATCGCAAACTACCATAAAACGTAGAAAAAAGGGTAAGAAAACCCTACTGGAAACTTATAGTACAAACCTAACAGATCAAGCAAAAGAAGGTAAACTAGACCCTGTGATTGGGCGCGAGGATCAAATCAGGAGATTGGTTACAATTCTAAATAGACGCACTAAAAATAATCCGGTGTTAATAGGTGAGCCAGGTGTTGGAAAAACAGCGATTGTAGAGGGTGTTGCTCAGAGAATTGTTAATGATGACGTGCCAGACGCGTTGGTAGATAAACGGATACTCATCCTGGATCTTGCAGCGATGATAGCCGGTACAAAGTACAGAGGTGAATTTGAAGATCGTTTGAAAAAAGTTATGAAAGAGTTGGAACAAGATAAATCAACAATAATATTTATTGACGAGATTCATCAACTTGTTGGGGCTGGTTCAGCAGAAGGTTCAATGGATGCTGGCAATATTCTTAAACCTGCACTCGCAAGAGGAAAGATACAAATGATAGGTGCAACAACAACAACTGAATATACAAAGCATATTGAAAAAGATGCAGCATTAGAGAGACGACTACAACCATTAATGGTTCCTGAATCTACAGAGCAAGAAACATTGGCAATTTTAAGGGGGTTAAAAAGCCACTATGAAGACTTCCATGCTGTTGAAATTAGTGATGAAGTTTTGATTGACACAGTACATTTTGCAGCCAGATATATTCAGGACAGATTTATGCCGGATAAAGCCATAGATTTACTTGATGAAGCAGGTGCACATTTACGGGTAGAAAAAGGCAAAACACCACCAAAATTAAGAGAGTTACAAAAAGAAATGAAATTGGTGGAACTACGCATAGACGATGCAGTAGATGCTGAAAATTATGAAAAAGCAGCTAAGGAAAAACAACGAGCTAGTCAGCTTCAAACTGAGATATTAGAATTGGAAAAAACTACGAAAACTGCTAAAAAAATTAAACTTACTAGCGATGATATCGCAGATGTTGTAGCACGAATGACAGGAGTCCCTGTCAGTAAGGTGATTAGATCGGAAGTTTCATACCTGATGAACCTGGAGAAAAACCTAGGTAAACACATAGTTGGTCAGCCAGAAGCTATAGCTGCTGTTTCTAAAGCAGTCAGAAGAAGTAGGATTGGAGTGAGTAGCTCTAAAAGGCCGATCGGTTCATTTATTTTTATGGGACCAACAGGAGTAGGTAAAACTGAACTAGCAAAAAAACTTGCCAGTGAGTTTTTTGGCAACAAAGATGCGCTGGTCAAAATTGATATGAGTGAATTTTCTGAAAAACACACTACATCTAGACTGGTCGGTGCTCCTGCGGGTTATGTTGGTTATGATGAAGGCGGACAATTAACAGATAAGATACGAAGACAACCTTATAGTGTAGTTTTATTTGATGAGATAGAAAAAGCTCATCCTGAAGTATTTAATATGCTCTTACAACTACTTGAAGACGGCAACTTAACAGATGCTAAGGGTAGAAAAATTGATTTTACTAATACTATTGTAATAATGACTAGCAATATTGGTGCTGAGAAAATGCAAAAAGAAGCAACTCTGGGCTTTCAAGCTGATGACAAGGATGACATTAAGGATTTAAATAAATTACACGAAAAAACTAAAGACGATGTAAAGTCAGAGCTTAAGAAGATGATGAAGCCTGAACTTTTAAATAGAATTGATAAAGTTATCGTATTCAGAGCTCTTACAAAGTCTAACGCAATAAAAATTGCTGACTTGCTGATAGAAGAGCTTAACGAAAGGCTTGTGCGTAAAGGTGTTAGGGTAAAATTAACAAATTCAGCAAAAAAATACTTAGTCGATAAAGGATATGATGATAAAAATGGTGCTAGGCCTTTGCGTAGATTGATTCAAGATGACATAGAAGACTATATTGCCGATAGGTTAATAACAAGTGAACTTGAAAAAGGTGATGTACTAAAAATCTCTCAGAAAAATAATAAACTAGTATTCAATAGAGTAAAAGAGGCCTCACTTTCAATTAAAAAGACACAAAAAAATTAGTAAAAGTTTAATCTATATTAGAGTTCAATGAATAAAAAACATCCAAAAATGTGTTAAGCTTATCCTTGATGAATAAGTTAAAAACAATTGGTGGCTACCTAATACTTGTAGCACTAATCATCACAGGTTTTTTTACAGTAAACAAAAGTCAAGAAATCCTAGATTGGTGGAAGCTTAAAGATTATGAGCCTTCGGTTGCGATAGCGAATTTAGCCGCTAACAGCGGAATGAACGATAATGGGAAGAAGCTGTTTTATGTTCATGACCCAACACTCTTAGATAAAGCTAATTTCTCTAAATCGTGCACTGTTGGCGAAGAAACGATAGTGCTAGGTTGTTATATTTCAAGACAGAGTATATATCTATATGACGTGAATGAAGAAAAATTGAGCGGTGTTGAAGAGGTCACTGCGGCTCACGAAATGCTACATGCTGCCTATGATAGATTGACCACTGAAGAGAAAGAAGAATTATCAATATTACTAAGAGCCTCTTACGAAAAAATTGATGATAAACGAATTATTGATACTTTAAATTCCTATAAGAGTAAAGGTCAAGCGGTAGTAGATAATGAACTACATTCAATTTTGGGGACAGAAGTTGCAGATCTACCTAAAGACCTTGAAGACTATTACTCACAATTTTTTAGTGACAGGCAAAAGGTTGTTAAATTTGCTCAAGAATACGCAGCAGAGTTTGAAAAACTAGAAGATCAAATCAAAGAATATGATAATCAACTAACAGCCATACAAGGTGATATTACTAGACTTGAAGCGGAGTTGAATTCTGATAAAGCAGATTTGCAAAATCAAAAACAAGCAATACAAAGTTTATCAAACGACATAGAAGCTTATAATGCTGCAGTACCTGTTTTTAATGCGAAAGTTAACAGCTACAATGCTAAAGTTAAACAACTTACAGCTAAAATAAATGAATACAATAGCATAGTTGCAGAGAGAAATAAGATTGCAGTTGAAGAACGGTCTCTAGTTGAAGCTGTAGACACCAGAGTAGATAGTCTTTAGGGTATTAGAGTCTGTTAAAATACTAATAAATGGTTAGAAAAAAATCAGTAAGTTATGTTTGTAGCAGTTGTGGTAGTGTACATTCTTCGTGGAGTGGGAAATGTCCTCAATGTGGCGAATGGAGCACATTAGAAGAAAAACTAGAGGTTAGCGAACGTTCAATAAAAAGTGGAGGGAAGCCAATGCAGGTCTCTGCGGTTTCCGAAGTTGCAAGAACAGAAAATCATAAAAGAATAATAAGTGGGGATAAACAACTAGATAATGTGTTAGGTGGTGGTTTTGTGCCTGGTAGTGTTATCTTGCTTGCCGGACAGCCAGGTATAGGGAAGAGCACTCTGTTGCTACAGATTGCACATAATGCTGCTGAGAACACTCCAACTCTATATGTTAGTGGTGAAGAATCAGCCCACCAAGTGGCCATGAGGGCATCAAGGCTGAACAGAGTTTCAAAAAAACTTAAACTAGCTTCAGGAACAGTTACGGATGACATTGCGCGAACAATAACTGAACAAAACTTTGGTCTAGTTATTATTGATTCAATTCAAACTATTGCTTGTAATGATATAAATTCAGCGGCAGGTAGCGTAAGTCAAATTACTAACAGCACTCAAATGTTAACTCAAGCCGCTAAAGCCCGAAACACAGTACTTGTTATAGTAGGACATGTTACTAAACAAGGGTCTATAGCAGGGCCAAAATTACTAGAGCATAGTGTGGATTCTGTACTGCAGCTTGAAGGCGATAGGTATGGTGGCTTTAAAGTATTAAGAACTATCAAAAACAGGTTTGGATCGACAAATGAAGCTGCTATTTATGAAATGCAGGATAAAGGTCTAAGACCGGTTACAAATCCTTCAGCAGCATTACTTGAAGAGAGACAAATTACAGATGGTTCAATTGTATTGGCGACCATGGAAGGTTCAAGGCCGCTATTGGTTGAAATACAGTCATTAGTTAACACAACTTCATACGGTTATCCTAAGCGCGCTGCAAGTGGCTATGACTTAACACGGCTTAATCTACTAATTGCAATGCTTGAGCGACGCACAAAGCTCTCGTTAGCCGATAAAGATATATATATAAACATAGTTGGCGGAATTTCAGTTACTGAGCCAGCCGCTGATCTTGCAATTTGCATGGCAATTGCTTCAGCTTGCAAGGCTATGAAATTAAATAAAAATGCTGTTGTTTTTGGAGAACTGGGACTTTCAGGTGAAGTACGACATGTCCCTCATATAGATAAGAGAGTTGCAGAAGCAAAAAAACTTGGATTCGAAGGTGCTATAGGACCTAAGATGAAATTAACTAATAAAAATAGCTTTCTTACAGAAGTTAAAGATATAAAAAGCGGATTGAACACCTTTTTGGAGAAAAATTAGTGTTTGAAATAATTGTCATTTTTTTATTTATCGTTATAGTATTTTTACTTTATGACATTAAAGGATCGCTAAACTCAGGAAAAAAACTAAGCTTAAAGAATCGTTTCGTTATGGACACCAGCGCATTGATTGATGGAAGGGTAGTCGATATAGCAAAAAGCGGATTTATAAATGGAGAATTCATTATTCCAAAAAAAGTTTTAAATGAACTTCAACTGCTTGCAGACGGTAGGGATTCGCATAAACGCGAACGATCGAGGTTTGGTCTAGAGTCAGCCGAGGAGCTTAAGTCTATAGAAGGCTCAGTTGTTAAAATAGATGAATATTTACAAAACTCTGAAGAAGCGACAGATGAAGTACTATTAAAAATAGCTAAGAAGCGTGGTGCTGATTTATGTACTACTGACTTTAATTTGAATAAAGTTGCTACAGTTGAGGGTATAAACGTACTAAATGTTAATGAACTAGCTCAATATTTAAGACCAAAGGCTCTACCAGGCGAATCTGTAGATGTTAAAATCATACAAAAAGGTGAGTCTTCATCTCAAGGAGTGGGGTATTTAGATGACGGGACAATGGTTGTTGTTGAGGGGGCAGGTAAACTAAAACTCAAAACTGTTTCTGCTAAAGTCGACAGAACAATTCAAACCAAAGCAGGAAAAATGATATTTGCTGATTATAAAAATAACAAATAAGGTAAGCAAAGTTTTTTGTTCATAGCCAAGAAAATCTGCTAAGTCGTTGAGTTAAAGACCCGTCTATCAATGGCTATGTCTATTGTCCTTGGTAAGTATGTGGTTTCCTCTTCTTCATCATCATCTCCACCAGATTTAGGCGCAAGCTTTACATCTACAGAAGCTTGCGCTTCGTAAAGTACACTATCTGAAACTTTTGCTGTCACAGTAACTTTTTTATTATCAGTTGCTGTGTAGTCAAATGAGTATGATCCCGGGGCTCCAACATTTATAGAACCGTTAGGTATGTTTGCACCACCTATGCTTACACTTAAATTGCCTGGGAATTTTTCTGATGAGATTGGGTGAGTACCTGATCCAACGGATACTTCGAAAGTATAGTTGCCGTTTGATTTGTCTATAGCCGAAATAGAAACAGTTGGCTTTATATCTTCGCACTTATGAACATCATCTGTATCCTCGGAATTAGTTCTTTTGTCATAGAAAGGATCGCTAGAATATTTTGAAGCATTTGTTTGTGTAATAGTTTCTACGGCTAGTGGAGGGGTGCAGTCTGTTGCTTTCTTACCGCTTACTTTATCGATTACTTGACTTTCATTACTTGAGCCATCGCCATTTGGTCTTACATACCAGCTAGGGAATAAATCATTAGTTGGGCTAGGCTCTCTAGAACTGACACCTACATGGTTCCGCACCACATAAGCCGGTAATTCTTGTACACCTGCAGGTCTTTGACGTGCTACTGGTTCTAAACTATCGTGGGCTCTTTGCATCCAGCCACCCCAAATAGGTTGTGTCATAGTTTCCATGAATCCACTCATTTCTACTCGCCTTGTATGATGGCCTACCCAAACTCCTGCTGCATATTTGGTAGAGAATCCCATTAACCAACCATCTTTATTGTCATTAGTTGTCCCTGTTTTTAATGAAAAATCCCAGCCTTTATAATCATGCATTTTTCTGCTCATGTAGCTTGCTCTTGGGTCTGCCATCATGTCTGCAACTATGTATGCAGAATCAGGCCGAACAACTTGCTCACCGCTACTTGGCTCCCATTCTGTTATAGTTTTACCTTCGGAATCTTCCACTTTTAGAATGTAAGACTGAGGTATTTTATTGCCATTTCGTGAAATAGTTGAATATGAGTGAACATGTTTATCTAGTGATAAATAAGCACCGTCACCAATAGAAGATGATGCGTAACATTGAGCTTCTTCCTCTAATCGTTCGTCCGTGTAGCATTTGTAGCCTCCAGACTGTCGTTCAGAGTCGTATATACCTAAGCTGTTAGCTGTTTCTATAGTCTTGTCTATGCCTACTATCAACATGGCTTTAACTGCAGGAACGTTTCTTGATCCGCCTAGAGCATACCTAAGCGTTACTGGGCCAGGATATCTAAAGTCATAATCCTGCAAACAATTACCCCTATTTCGTCCTAGCGCTCTGTCAGTACACGGATAGCCTTCTAGTGGTCCTTGAGTATCGTATAATACAGAGCCCGCACCTGCATTTTCAGTATGTTCTATAAGTGCTAGGTAATCATATGGTTTAAAGCTCGATCCTGGTGGCAATGGTTGTTGTGCGTAGTTAATTTCTCCAGCTCTATCTTTGTTGTTGAAATCTGCACCACCAACAAGTGCGACAACTTGACCTGTTTCTACGTCCTCGGCGACAAAAGCAGTTGTGTCTCCACCTTGTCTTTCAATTTGACTTATACCATTTGCTACTTCTTCTTCTGCAATTTTCTGCAGTTCCATGTCTACTGTTGTAGTTACTTTCCAGCCACCACGAAGATAAGAAGCTTCTGTTAAGTCTGCCTCGAGTTGATTTTTGGCAGCTAACACGAAGTGTGGAGCTATAATGCCGGTGTATTTTGGTTGTCTTTCTTGCAATTTAGCCAAAGTGTCTTCTCCCTTGGCTGCGTCTGCTTCTTCTTGATTTATATAGCCAAGTTCACGCATAGTATCTATTACAAAATATTGCCTACCTATAAGCTCTTCTTTCTCAAAATACGGACCATATGGGGAATATGTTGGAGGTGATTTTGGCACTGATGCCAACAAAGCAGCTTCGTCTATTGATAACTCATTTGCACTTTTATTGAAATAAGTCCTAGATGCAACCTCAGCTCCATATTCAATCGGACCATAAGGGGCAGCATTTAAATAACCTGTTAGGATTTCTTCTTTTGAGTAACTGCGTTCTAGTTCAACAGCTAAAATCAGTTCTTTTACTTTTCTTGCTACTGTTTGCTCTGTTGAGAATCCCGGAGTCGTAAGCTTTACAAGCTGCTGAGTTATAGTTGAACCACCTTGAGTTGATCCTCCGAATGCGTTATTCCATGCAGCCCTGGAAATTCCTCGCACATTGAAGCCGTTGTGTTCATAAAAATCTCTATCTTCTACAGCTATAGTGGCTTCTTTAAGGTAATCAGATATATTTTCAGACTCAACAGGCACACGTTTTACAGCATCATAATCTTCCCAGAGAAGTACTTCACCGGTTTTATCATAATATCTAATACTGCCGCCTATGTTATTACCGGAAATATCTCTAAGATTAGGCAAATCTTTGCGGAAATATGCAAACAAACCTGCGAGCAAGAAGAACCCAAGAACAATTGCAATTCCCAGAATTTTTAGGCCCATTATTAGGCCATCTCGACTAAACCAGTACTTATACAGTCTCTTTGGGTGCATTCTGAAAGCTAAACGCTTCAGTCTACCCTTAGGCATACCTTTATGCCTTTCAGCCTTTCTTAAGGCTTTTGCATTCTTACGGGCTTTACTTTTTTCACTTATAGTTCGGTTAACCTTTATAGTTTTACCCGATTTAGTAACAATTTTATTGCCTTTAACACGACGCTTCATTGACCGACGTTTGCCGCTTAAATTAGGCTTCTTTTTTGAAGTTGCCATTTTATGTGAATATACTCCAGTTAATCAGAACCATTATAGCATTATTGGTGTTGTTTTTACGTTATTTTTAAAGTATTTTTGGTTGGAGGTTTCAAGAAGTGACTATGAATGAATTAAAGAGTAATAAAGAAAAGATTATTAAAAAACTTATATCTGGTGGAATAGTGTTTATGCCGACTAATACTATTCCAGGTTTGATTTGTTTAACTAGCAATATAAGTGCTGTTAACAGGCTTTATGAATTAAAAAAACGCAACAAATCAAAGCCTCCAACCATAATAATTTCTAAAGTACACCAGTTAATAAGCCTAGGCATTGAAGTGCCAAGCGAAGGTGTAATAAGCAAATACTGGCCAGGTAAGACAAGTTTAGTTTTAGAAATCAAGGAAGATCATATAGAAGAATTATATTATTTACATCGATCTCAAAATAGTTTAGCAATAAGACTTGCAGAAGAAAGCATTTTAACAGAGATAATAGACGAAGTTGGACCTTTAGCTACATCTAGTGCAAATTTTGAAGGTGAAAAGCCAGCCCTCGACGCTTATCAAGCCAGGCTATACTTTGGTGACAGTGTTGAACTATACGTTGATTGTGATGACATGTATAAAAACAATCAAGCATCAACCATTCTGAAAGTTAATAAAGATGGTTCTGTTATTAAAATAAGATGAATATGTTGCTATACTCTAAATAATGACGTTATCAGAAGAATTACAGTGGCGCGGTTTTGTTAACCAAACTACATATAAAGATATTTCTATTTTGGATGGCAATTCTATAGCATTTTACTGGGGTGTTGACCCTAGTTCAGATTCAATGCAGATCGGTAATTTAGCTGCCGCCATGATGGCTAAGCACTTTATCGCTCACGGACACAAAGCGACACTTTTAGTCGGTGGAGCAACTGGTATGATTGGTGATCCAGATGGCAAAGCATCTGAACGAGAATTGCAAACTTTAGACCAAATTGAGCTAAATAAAAAAGGTATTACAAATCAATACACTCAAGTGTTTGAAGGTCAAGATTTCAAAGTAGTTGATAATTATGACTGGTTTAAAGATATAAATTATTTAGATTTCCTGCGTGAGATAGGTAAAAATGTTCCAATGAGACAAATGCTTGGTCGTGATTTCGTCCAATCAAGATTGTCAGAAGACGGAAACGGAATTAGTTATGCTGAGTTTAGCTACTCATTAATACAAGGCTATGATTTCTTGCATTTATATCGTAACAACTCAATTTCACTTCAGCTTTGTGGTGCCGATCAGTGGGGCAATTCTGTTGCTGGTGTTGATTTGATTCGTAGAATTGAAGGTGGGGAGGCACATGTGTGGTCTACGCCATTAGTGGTAAATAAAGCTACAGGTAAAAAATTCGGCAAAACAGAAGATGGAGCAATTTGGCTTGATGAGAAAAAAACCAGTGTGTATAAGTTTTATCAGTTCTGGCTAAATGTTGATGATGAGGGTGTTAGTGATTATTTAAAGATTTATACAATGCTTGATAAGCAAACAATTGACGCATTAATGAACAACCATATCCAAGAAAAAAGCGCTCGGATTGCTCAGAAAAGACTAGCACACGAAGTTACTAAATTAATACACGGCGAACAAAGAGCTAAATCTGTGCAAAACATTAGCGAAGTATTATTTGGTGATAAAGATTACTCTCATCTTACCCCTAGCGATTTTACCGAACTAAGTTCTGAGCTAAAAAAAGTGAACGCAAATCATGGAGCAGATTTACTTGAAATAATTGTTAACCTAAATCTAGCTAACTCAAAAGGAGAAGCTAGAAGATTTGTTAACAGTGGAGCCATATACATTAATGATATTCAAATTAATTCAGAAAAAATAACCTTAGAAGAAAAGGACTTTATAAACAGTTACTGCATTATTAGGCGCGGCAAAAATACAAATGCTTTGGTGCAAAAAACGTAACTTTCTGTTAAACTCATTGCTTGTATGACAAATGAATCTAAATCAAAAAATCTTAAAAAAGCCGATCAGTATAATGATCCAAAGCATAATTATTTGGATTACTGGAAAGGAAGAGATTACGAGCACGCAGCTGAAGAAATGGCTATTGATAGGCTGCTGAAGGGTAAAAAATTTAAAAGCGCTGTTGATGTTGGTGGTGGATACGGAAGACTATCAGTCTTTTTGCGAAAATACGCAGATAAAGTTACTCTCGCCGAGCCTTCAAAGCAACAACTAGAGATAGCGGAAGAATTTCTAAAAGATAAACCAAAAGTTCATGCTAAGTTGGCACAAGCTGAAGATTTACCGTTTGAAGACGGAGAGCTTGATCTTGCCTTAGTTGTTAGGGTTCTACATCATTTACCTGACCCTATGCCAGCATTTAATGAAATCAACCGGGTATTAAAAAAAGACGGCTATTTCTTAATAGAATTTGCCAACTACTCAAATTTTAAAAATAGGGTAAAACATGCTGCAAGGCTAAAGAAAATGCCAATAAACCCTATAGATATACGTAGTGAAGAAAACAAACGAGATGATGAAATACCTTTTGTAAATCACAACCCAAAAACTGTTAAAAAACAGCTGGCTCAAGCAGGCTTTAAACTAGAAAAATCATTGTCAGTTTCAAACTTCCGTTCTCCGACAATCAAAAAGTCTTTAAGCGAAAAAACATTGCTAAAATTAGAAAAAAATACCCAGAATTTACTGGCTAAAAGTTATTTTGGGCCAAGCACAGTCTTTTTGCTAAGAAAAGTTTAAGCATAATTAACCAATTTGCATAATTCTCAATCGAAGTTCAATATTATATATATGACTAAAGGTGATTCTCTAGAGGATTTAAGTGGTGTTGGTCCAAAAACTATTACTCTATTAAAGCGTATAGGCTTGGAGCAGCCTATAGATTTAATTAATAATGTACCAAGAGCCTATGATGATTATTCTAGGGTGTTAAAAATTCGTCAGATAAGACCCGGCACAGTTACCATTAGGGCAAAATTCACTTCAATCAATCAAAGATACTCAAAAAAAGGATTGCATATAACTGAAGCTTTGGCCAACGATGAGACTGGCAGCGTTAAGGTGATGTGGTTTAATCAGCGGTTTAGGGCATCTAGCCTAAAAAAAGATAAAGAATACTATGTTAGTGGTGAGTTTGCGAAAAACTATAAGTACCTCGTAA
>JAUIKH010000017.1 GCA_030430915.1 bacterium
ACCATTTTAATGACGATTATTCTTATAGCCGGGATTTTTAAGAGTAATTTGTCTTTTGCTTCGCGTCCTTTTTTGGTTTTTAAGAATTTGATTAAATAGATAGAACCAAACACTATTACTGCTAGGTGGATGAACCAAAAGTTCAGAATGAAATCACTAATGCCAAGCATAAATTTCGTCATAGGTGGCAACTCTCCGCCAGTTAAGTCAGCGATAATCGACCCAACTTTTGGAACTACAATTGTCATAAGGGCGATAAAGACGGTTACAGTAATAAATATAAGAACAGCAGGGTAGGTCATTGCCGATTTAAACTTTGACTTAATGGCTGCATCTTTTTCTTGCTGGGTTGCTAACTTTTTTAAGATGTCGTCTAATATACCACCGGCCTCACCAGCTCTGACCATATTGACATAAATCGGACCAAAAATATTGCTATGCTTTTCAAGAGCATCTGCAAAAGATATACCGCTTTCTACATCTTTGCTGATTTGTTTTAAGTGTATTTTGAATGCTTCGCTTTCTGTTTGATTTTGCATGGTAGCTAGGCTTCGCACTAGTGGAACACCAGCGTTTATCATTGTTGCTAGTTGGCGGGTAAATATTACTAAATCTTTAGACTTAACTCTGTTGTTAGAGGTTAAGAAAGGTACATCTAAATTACCTTTTTTCTTGGAAACCTTTTTTATAATCAGAGGCTTGAGCTTTAACCTAAGTAAAGTCTTTCTTGCTTCACTTTCATTGGCTGCTTCTAAAGCGCCAGAGTGTTGTTTATTGTCATCACCAGTCGCTGTATATTCAAACTTCGGCATGATTATTCTCGGGTTACTCTTAGTATTTCTTCTATGCTAGTCATCCCTAGTATTGCTTTAATTAACCCGTCAACCTGCATAGTTACCATACCTTCTTTTATTGCTTGAGATTGGATTTCATCACTAGTAGAGTTGGAGACAATCATCTTCTGTACGTTGCTTGAGTTATCTAAAACTTCATAGATTCCCATTCTTCCTTTATAGCCAGTTTTTTCACCTGGGAGGTCTTCTTTAGGTCGCCAAAAAGTAAGTTTTGCGTTTTGTTCCTTGCCAAATTGTTTCTGCGCATCTTGGGCTAGTTTTAACACTGAATCCCAATCAGACTTTGTTTTTAAGCCGAATACACGCTCTATTTCTTTCTTTTCTACATCGTTAGGAGTGTATTCTTCACAATCCTCAATTTGAAGTCGCCTGACTAGTCTTTGACCAATTACAACCCTTACAACACTAGCTATTAGGAATGGTTCAATATCCATGTCTAGTAATCTTGGCAAGCAAGTCGCTGCATTATTTGTGTGAAGTGTTGAGAAAACTAAGTGACCCGTCAATGCAGCCTGAACAGCCAACCCAGCTGTTTCTTTATCACGAACTTCTCCCACCATGATTATGTTGGGATCTTGTCGCAGCAGCGCCCTTAACCCCGCAACAAAAGTCATGCCTGCTTTAGGGTTTACTTGTGTTTGATTGACACCTTCTAGTTTATACTCTACAGGGTCCTCAATGGTGCTAATGTTAACATCAGGTTTATTTAATATATGTAAAACACTGTGCAGAGTTGTTGACTTACCAGAGCCTGTTGGACCAGTAACTAACACCATGCCATGAGGTTGGCTGCTTGCTTCTTTAATATCCTCTAAAGCCTTGCCCCAGAAACCTAGCTGATCTAGGCTTAGAGGGTCGCTAGACTCATCTAGAACTCTCATGACTACCTTTTCACCTTCAGTTACAGGTAATGTTGAGACACGAAAAGCGAAAACTCGACCATTCATATTAATCTTAAAACGACCGTCTTGAGGAGCACGCCTCTCGTCAATTTTAAGATTAGAAAGTATCTTTATTCGGGAAATAAGGGCTGCTAATGTTCGCTTTGGCAATCTGTTCGCTTCTCTTAAGACTCCATCAACTCTATAACGTATAATTACTTCTTTATCTCTAGGCTCCATATGAATATCGCTAGCACCAGATTTTATTGCATATTCAATAATTAGGTTGACCGTTTGTGCCGTCGGTGAGTCTTCAGCTATATCTTCTTCGCTTACTTCTTCATCGCCTTCATCTTCGTCTTCTTCTGTCACGATTTTTGAGATTTCACTGCCGATGTTACCTCTATACTGGTCTAGTGCAGACAACATATTCAAATGGGTTACTATAAAAACTTTTATTTTTTGCCCGAATAATTTATGCAGAACATCTATTGCCTGAAGGTCATCAGGGTTCTCCATAGCAATTGATTTTGGCTCTTTATCATCATCAACTGGCCCTTCAAAAACAATCATATTATAGAGTTTGGCAATATGTTCAGGAATTTGTTTTAAGACTTCCTTGTCCAGAGTTTTGGTATTAATTTCAGTAAATGGTATGCCGATTTCGTCAGAGTAAGCCTTTGTTAGTTCGGTGTCAGAAAATAAATTTTGCTTTGTGACTAAATCCTGTAAGTCTTTTTTCTCATTTTTGGCTTGTTCGATAAGGTCATTTAAGCTATCTTCATCTAGCTTCTGTGACTTTTTTATTATTTCTATTACAGTTTTGTCAGGAATTATCATGTTTATTGGTGCCCCTTGCCCTAATTTTTGGCTATACCCATTGACAACATCCTATCATGGTTATGCCTTAAACCGCTAGCTATCGATTAAAAAAAGTAGATTGGTAAAACATAAGTAACTTGACTAGTTATGTATATTGCCAGGACACTTAATGTATACTAGTAATTATAAAGAGGGTATAAACTATGGCAAAAGCTAAGCAAACTAAATCAATGGGCACAAAATCTAGTGATAGTGAAGGTAGAAATAAAGCATTAGGTCTGGCAATGGATCAGATAGAAAAGCAGTTTGGCAAAGGCTCCATAATGCACTTGGAAGGCGATAATAAAATAAATGTCGAAACAATTCCAACAGGTAGTGTTTCATTAGATATTGCATTAGGTGGGGGAATACCAAAAGGCCGAATTATAGAGGTTTACGGTCCGGAAAGTTCGGGTAAGACTACACTAGCATTGCATGTTGTTGCTGAAGTCCAGAAGTCCGGGGGAGTTGCCGCATTTATAGATGCAGAGCATGCACTAGATCCAGCCTATTCTAAAAAACTAGGTGTAGATGTTGAGAAGCTATTGGTCTCGCAACCAGATAGTGGCGAACAAGCTTTAGAGATTGTTGAGACTTTGGTTAGGTCAAATGCTGTAGATTTGGTTGTTGTCGACTCGGTAGCAGCTTTAGTCCCTCAAGCTGAAATTGAAGGTGATATGGGTGATAGTCATATGGGTTTGCAGGCTAGACTTATGAGCCAGGCTCTTAGAAAGCTGACTAGCATTATTAACAGAAGTAAATGCACAGTTGTTTTTATAAACCAGTTAAGAATGAAAATCGGTGTAATGTTCGGCAACCCAGAGACCACAACTGGTGGAAACGCATTAAAATTCTATGCCAGTGTCAGAATAGATATTAGAAGAACTAGCCAGATAAAAGTTGGAGACGATGTCATTGGCAACAGGGTAAGAGTAAAAGTAGTGAAAAACAAAATCGCACCGCCGTTCCGACAAGCAGAGTTTGATGTTATGTACAACCAAGGAATTAGTACAGAAGGTGACATATTAGACTTGGCAACTGAAAAAGGCATTGTTGAAAAAGCTGGAGCTTGGTTTGCATATGGTGGAGAGAATATCGCCCAAGGTCGAGAAGCTGCTAAACAGTACTTAAAAGATAACCCTAAAGTATTGAAAGAGCTAGATAAAAAAGTCCGAGTTGAGACTGAGTGAAGATAACTTCAATAAAGCAGCAAGTAAAGAGCCAAAACAGAGTTTCTATATTTATTGATGATAAATATTCATTTTCTTTGACTTTAGATCAGTTACTGGAGAACAAGCTAAAAAAAGGCCTAGAGCTGGATGAAGCTAATATCAAAGAATTCAAACTATTGTCCGATGAAGGCAAACTGAAACAAAGAGCAATAGAATGGTTAATGCTCAGACCTCATTCTCAAAAAGAGCTTAGAGACTACTTGTATAAAAAGAAAACAGAAAAAGATTTAATCGAGGCGGTAGTTCAGGAGTTTGTTGAAAAAAACTATTTAGATGATAAAAAATTTGCGATTTGGTTTGCAGAGCAAAGACAAAGAAAGAATAAAAGTGCAAGAGAAGTAAGATCAGAGCTAATGTCGAAAGGTATTAAACAAGATTTAATTAATCAAGTGCTTGAAGAAATCGATATTAACGATCAAGAATCACTAAAAATGTTGATTGAAAAGCTGAGGTCCAGAACTAAATATAAAGACGAAAAAAAGCTCAAAGCATATCTAATGTCAAAAGGGTTTAGGTATACGGACATAAAAGAACTGATCTAAGCTGCCGGAGCTGTTGCCGGGCTGCGGTCACTTACTTTTTCTGACGGTTCACTTATAATGATTTTCTTATCAGTAATTTCTATTATTTGGTTTCTGTCAATAATTATGTCTTGTTTAGCAATACCTCTGAGAAGACTTTGAGTTGCGTATAGTTTTTTAATCAAAAAGGATTTGTCATCTATTGAATAATCTTGAATTTTACCTATTAGTTTTTTGTTCTCTGTGTATACTTTTTTGCCTTTCAGAGCGAATTCAATCTCAAGAACATCTTTAAGTCTAACCATGTCTTCCGGTTCTGTTAGAGAGGTGTGATCATTTACGACAATTCCCTTAGTAATTATGTCTCGGACCTCTAGGGAGGGTAGTATTTTAGGATCGCGATCTCCAGAAGCTGTTGCAAACCATCCCTCAACTTTTAAGTTGTTAGGGTTAATAACAGGCTTAATAGCTTGACCAATTGGGCCACCTGTTCGAAGGCTAAGAACGTTTCTATTAAAAAAAGCGTCTGACAACTGAAGCATAACTAATATTATAGCAGTAAAATGTATCAATTTGCCCTGTAGTTTAACCATGTTTGCCCATAATAGGCACATCGAGTTATCATCATTACATGATGAAGACCTTATGCGCTGCAACAAATAACAGTGAAGACACAGAAGAGGCTGGGTTTAAGTTTGGTACTAGTTTGAAGGGCGGGGAGGTAATTGAACTATCAGGAGATCTTGGCGCTGGAAAAACAACCTTCACAAGAGGCTTGGCTAGGGGTATTTCTTCTTATAATGATGTGTCTAGCCCATCATTTACTATTTCTAGAGTTTACATTGGTGAAACGCTAAAGATTCATCACTATGATTTCTACAGGCTGGACGAGCTGGGTCTAATGGAGCAAGAATTAGAAGAGGTTCTGAGAGACACCAATACAGTTGTAGTAATAGAGTGGGCTGGTAACTTATATGAACATGTATCAGATGAAAGGTTAATAAAGATTGAATTTACTTTGCATAAAGAAGATTTAAATGCTCGTTATTTGAAGTTTAGCTTTCCTGATTCTATGGATTATTTAGTTAAAGGTTCAGGACTGAAGGAATGCTAAGTTTACTAATCAGAACTGACAAGCCAAACTCTGAGCTGTATTTATTTGAGAACGATCAGCAAATTGCAAAAAAGATATGGGAAGCTCATAGGAAATTAGCTGATACATTGAATATAAAAATTGATGAATTGCTTAAAGAATCAGATAAATCATTAACCAACTTAGATAAAATAGTTATATTCAAGGGTCCTGGGTCTTTTACTGGTTTAAGGATAGGCTTTAGTGTGGCCAATGCGTTAGCATACTCCCTGGATATTCCAATAATTGCAACTGGTGGAGATGATTGGGTTAAAATAGGCTTAGAAAGTACGGGTGAGTTAAATAAGTTTGTTACACCAACATATGGCTCAGAAGCTAACATAACAAAGCAAAAGAAATAAATTAAAAACGAGGGAAAAATATGGATCAAAATAATCAACAAAATATAATAAATCCTGATATTGTCCAACAAAATTCTGCACCAATACAGCCAGATGGTAAAATAAAGTTCAAGAAATCAAAGAAAAATTATTCATCGTTATTACAGCAATATTAGTCGTATTCCTGCTTCTGTCTGGCGGAGCGGGTTACGCATATTATCAAAATAGGCCAGATGTAATTGTAGGAAAAGCTGTTAAAAAATGGCAAGAGACAGATTCAAATGCTATAAGCATAAAAATTAATAATACTCCAAGCGTCGGCATATTTGAGGTGTCGGACACAGTAATAAATGCATCAAAAGATTCTAACAGTAGCTACTACTCAATTGAATCGGTAATTGAAGGGCAACCTATAAATATACAAGCTTTAACTAAAGACGATAAAGTTTATCTAAAATCGGTAGACACCAATAAGGCGACTGAAATTATAAACAGATATGTCGTAGACCCGTCATTTATAGTCGACACGTTGAATAACAAGTGGATTGAGGTTAATTATAATGACTTTAATATTAAATTTGATAATGAAAAGTCTAATTCAAATGATCAAAGACAGTTTTTAAACCTATCCGCAGACTTAGACGTAGAAAGCGTTAACAGAGTAGAAAATGAAGGCGATGAAGAAAAATTTGCAGTAGCGCTCATAAACAATCCCTTAGATTCTCTGAATGAATAATTAAAAAATCTTCAAAACAAGCTTTCTGTTCCTGAGAGTTGGAAATCCGAAATAAATAAAAATATCGGCTATCTCAAAATAAAAGACAATAAAATAACTGTTACTTTGGATGAAAAAAGGGAGATTAAGCAGATAGATGCCGTAATAGCTTCAGAAGATAATAGCTATGAATTAACTGTTTTACTAAAAAACGAAGCCAACATTCCTGAAATAACTGACTACACCTTTGCTCACGATGCATTGATACGTGCTTCAACGGTAATGTCAGGCGATGCATATAACTATTGGAGTCCGCAGCTTGATCATTTTGGTCGAGCAAATGTAGATCATGATGTGAATGATATAGAAAAGAAATCAGATGTTAATAATATTACTATAGCACTGGCAAGATATTTTAGGGACAACGATGGCAAGTATCCAGATTGCAGTATGAGGTCTTTTGAAGTGAATGATTTATATGATTGTCAAGAGTGGGTAGAATTTTCAAATAATTACCTCACAGACGAAGACCTAAATCATTCAGTACTTGGGAGATATTTTACTGGCTCTGAACCAGTCTATAGTGGAGGTGGCTACAATACTTTGGGTACATGGCTGCAGTACAATGTCGGGGAAACTTGCGGTGGTGTGGGCACGGGTAACGCTTCAATAAGACTAAATTGGGGCGCAGACCACAAGCCTTATTGTGTAGGTCTATAAAACCAGCAAATTTACCGTTGCGTAAAATAGTAGAAATTTCGTATTATATTAGTAAGTTTGTGGTTTCAAATGTGTGAGAGTACAGACGACTGAATTTTATTATTTATTTTTCGATTTATTGTCGGTGAGTATTGGCTAATGAAGTGATAGTGATTGCCAGTTTCAGCGATATCTCGATAGAAGGGAAGGTCCGAATAATGGATCCTGTTACAATTGCAGCTGCATTGATTGCGCTGGGTGTTGGTTTTGGTGCCAGCACATATACGACAAAACAAAAAATTGGTTCAGCAGAGGCTGAAGCTAAAAAAGAAAAAGAAAAGGCAAAACGAGAATCTACGAAACTTATTAATGAGGCCAAAGAAGAGGCAGCAAAACTTGAGGCCGAAGCAAAAGCTGAAGATAAGAAACGGCGTAATGAGTTCAAGGATATTGAGAAACGGCTGATTGATCGGGAGACAAATCTAGACAAAAAACTTGATGAACTGGATAAGCGAGCTGAAAAAATGCGCAAGGCTGAAGCAGAGGCTGATGAACTAAAAGAAGAAATTCGTAAAATTAGAACAAAACAGCAAGATAAACTAGAAAAAATCGCAAAACTTACTAAGGCTGATGCCGCAGATAAATTAATGAAGATGACAGAGCGAGATATCAAATCAGATCTTGAGGGCTTGGTTGTAAAACTTCAAAATGAGGCAAAGGACAACGCAGAAGAATTAGCGGGTACGATTCTGGTTCAAGCAATGGAGAGAATGGCAAGTGAGGTAACAGCTGAGCGCACGATAACTGCTCTAAAACTACCTGATGACGAAATGAAAGGCAGGATAATTGGTAAAGAAGGCCGAAACATTCAAGCAATCCAAAAGGCAACTGGCGTGGATGTCATGGTTGATGATACACCTGGAATGGTTGTATTGAGTTCTTTCGACCCAGTACGTCGTGAAGTAGCAAAACGAACAATGGAACTGTTAATGAAAGATGGGCGTATCCATCCAGGACGAATAGAAGAAGTCGTTGAAAAAGCTCAAAAAGAAGTTCAGAAAGATGTAATGCGAGCTGGCGAAGATGCAGCTAGAGAAGTCGGTGTAGTTGGAATTCCTAAGGAAATACTGCAACTGGTCGGTGAGTTGAAATTCAGAACAAGTTACGGCCAGAACGTGTTGAAGCACAGCACTGAAATGGCGCATATAGCAGGAATATTAGCTGAGCAACTTGGGGCTGATGTCAAAACAGCTAAATATGCAGCCTTGATACATGACATGGGTAAAGCCCTAACTCACAAAATGGAAGGAAAGCATCACCATATTTCTGGTGAAATGGCTCGAAAGTACGGAGCTCCTGAAGAAGTTGCACATGCAGCGGAAGCTCATCATGATGACGTAGAAGCAACTACGACTGAAGCTTTGATTGTTAGGGTGGTTGATGCAATTTCTGCTGCTAGACCTGGTGCAAGAAATATTAGTGCTGAGAACTTCTCTGAGCGAATGAAGGATCTAGAAAACACAGCACTAAGTTTTGAAGGTGTAGATAAGGCTTACGCAATTAGTGCTGGTAGAGAAGTTAGAGTGTTTGTTAAGCCTACTAATATTGATGACCTTGGAGCGATTCGATTAGCCCGAGATCTGGCCAATAAAATTGAAAGTACAATGCAATATCCTGGAACCGTAAAGGTAAATGTCATACGAGAAACTCGTGCAATAGAGTTCGCTAAATAAAACTATATATCATAATATTGCTTATTTATTATTTTACCCTACCTCTGTTTTGGTCTATAATAACTATAAGCAATTTACAGGGGTAATTGAATTAAAACTTTATTTAGGGCAAAAACAGCATTACTTAGGAGTCAGTTTGTTGCAGCAATTTTAGTGTTGCTATTTAGTGAATTTATATTATTAACCCAACTAATACCCAAAGCTTCTGCAGCTTCTGATGTATTTCGTTCTACAACATATGAACTTCAAAGTGGGGAATTTACCGGCTTAACCTATACGCTTTCTCTTAACAATAACCTATCTGAAGATTATTTTGTGATGATATCAGGCCCATCTTCTGCGACAGCCTCTAGGGCTGCTAATGAAGATCAAGTTAGAGTTACTTCTGACCCGTATAGTAATTTTGGCTCATCAACATCTGCTGATGAAATTGAACTAACAAGAGGCTCCAGCACTAATGACTGGATCGGTGCTCTAACTGTAATTGAGTGCTTATTAGATTGTACGGCTCAGGGCTTTGAGCTAAAGGAGGTTTTAGAAACATCTTTAGCAACAGGCATTACTGGAGTGTTACAGTCCACTAACGACACTTTGGCCTCTAACTATACAACTAATACAGTGCCTTTTGGCGGAAGATTTGGTGGTGGTATTAGTACAGGTTCATCTAGTGCAAATAACTATGCAACTACAGTTAGTTTTAAGCCAACCAAAGTGAGCTCTAATCAAATTCAGTTTGATAGGTTTGGAGGAGAAACGCGTGTACCAGATTCGGCAACAGTTACGACATATATCGTTGAGTGGGGTTCTTCCTGGACTGTCCAAGACGTAAACGTCACAGGTACTGCATCTGGAAGTGGTCTAGATGCTACAAACGAATACGATACAGCTTCAGTTACTGCATCTAACCGTGATAACTCATGGGTTTGGGGCGGTGGATTTACCAGAGACGATGGTTTAGGTGATGGAGCCTTAGGTCAAGCCATAACTCTAGGAGACGGAGTAGCACAAAACTCTTCGGAGTCAGTTGTAGCTGTTGGCTCAGAAGGAGGATTAATAGCGCCAGGTAGAGATTTCCAAGTCTACGTAATGGAGATGTCATCTATATCTGTAGACTATAGGTTTAGATCTAGTGGAGATGCAGGTCCTGCAACTGGCTTTCAAGAATTAGATATGACCGTTGATTCAGCAGTTGGTAGTGAGTCATATGACAATTCTGCAACCGACGTTCAATACACTGAAGGCTACAGAGTCCCACTGTTTTACAATACCTCAAGCGGTACAGGCCAAGCTTATTCAAGAACTGGGGCCTGGGGCTTAAGAATTGATGCGGATGCTAATCTTAATTACTGGCGAGCATATGCAGGACAGAATGTGACTGGCTGGATGCAATCTATTGACTTTGGCGGTGTTGCATTTTCTAACGTTGACACTAGACAGCAAAGCTATAGATGGCGTGATGATTCTACAGATTTAAATACTTCTGGCGGGTGGTTAGCAGCCGAAAACACTTCAGTTTCTGCCCAACCGAAAAACACAGATCTTAGGCTAAGGTTACGAGTGGCAAACCACGGGACAACTCCAGAAGATTCAGCTAGGACATATGAGCTACAATTTGCTAACAAATCTGGAAATTGTTCAGCAAGTACCGGATGGACAGGAATTTCAGATAGCTCTGATGACTTTGAGCTTTATGATAGCGGTAACATAAGTCCAGACGGAGAATTAACTAGTCCGGGGCTTTTATCTAACGGAGATGGATTCTCGTTTGTATCAGGAGAAGGTAGAGAAGTAGCTGATACTACAGGGTCAATTGGACCTATGTCAGATGAAGCTTATACAGAGCTAGAATACGCTCTTCGTCCAACTGACGATGCTGTGACTGGTAGAACATATTGTTTTAGATTATATGATACAGCCTCAGCTACAACTCTGGATACGTATACTGAATACCCAGAACTAACCATCGAATCTACATCGTTATCAAGCACTGGATTAGGAGAGGCGGGAACGTTTAGCTCAGCTGTAGATGGTGGCTGGACTACTGTAAACTTCTTAGGTAATTACACGACTCCTGTTGTTGTTGGTACAACTAATTCTCATAACGGTCAAAGTGCGTTAGTTTTTGAGTCAAGAAACGTAACCTCAACAAGTGCTGATATGCGTGTTTGTGAATCTGAAGGATCGACAACAAATGGTTGTGATACTCATGCATCCGAAACAGTAGGTTATATGGTGATAGATGCAAGTATAGCGGCTACTACCGACGGAATAGAAGCCGGGACTTTTACAGCTAGTGGTGAAGCTGACACAAACAGTGTAACTACTAATTATTCTGAAAGTTTTACTTCTGCACCATACGTATTTGCTAACGTTAATACCGTCAATAGTTCGGAAGTGCCAATCGAGGTAGTAATTCCTTCAACTTCTTCAGCTAGCTTTTCGGCTGGTATTTGTGATCATTCACAGACAAACCAAGATAGCTGTGATGGCACTCATGGCAATGAAACAGTTGGCTGGGTTGCTATTGAGCCAGGAAACGAGCCGTTTAGTGAGCAATTTGATAGTGGGACTCAAAGCATAGCTTCAAGTACTTGGACAGCTGTAAGTTTTTCTCCAACATTTTCTAGTGCACCTGTGGTTATTGTTGCTTCTCAGACAGATACAGGTGGACAAGACGTAGAAATTGACGAAGCACGAAGCGTAACAACTACTGGGGCTGACATTCGTTATTGTGAAATAGACACTCTTGATGTTTGTGATAGTCATAATCCAGACACCGTTGCTTGGTTTGCTATCGAATCGGGAGAATTTACCAATACGGTATACGCTGATCAGGATGGCTTTAGATTTTACGAAAATTTAAATAATATTACACCCACAATTGCGCTGGGTGCAGAAAATGCTGATATTTCTAATGTCGATGATGGTGATATTCTGCGTATTAGGATGGCTATTCAAGCAGGAGAGCAACAAATATCAGCGGACAGCATTGATTTAAAGCTACAATATAAATCTGGAACTACATGTGATGGTGCTGGTACATGGAATGACGTCGGAGGACTTGGCTCAGGCACTATCTGGAGAGGCTATAATAATGCTACACCAGCGGACGGCGCGACACTCCCCTCTAGTCTTTTAGACGGTTCATCAAATAATTTACAGACCTATGAAGAGGCAAATAATGCTTCTCCTAACCCAAACGTAATAGATATAGGTGAGCGTGGTGAATGGGACTGGGTTATCGAAAATAACAATGCAGATGATTTCACTAGTTATTGTTTTAGAGCGGTAACTACTTCTAACGAGACACTTAACTATACACGCTATCCTAAGCTGACAACCTCTACAGGTGTAACTAATTTAGCTCCAAACTCACCAACTAACTTAGACCAAAAGAAAGTATCAAACGACTCTATAACTGTTGGTCAAGTGATAAATGAAACTACTGTGGTGTTTACAGCTGACGTTAGTGATCAAAATACTAACGATATTATTCAGCTATGTGTAGAAGCTAAAAGAGTTGGTGTGGCATTTACTAATTCTGAAGATTCATGCGGAAGCACAGTTGTCTACACAGGAACGGCCCTGGAGGCAACAGTTCAGATCTCAAGCTTTGAAAATAACCGTGACTATCACTGGCAGGTTAGAGTAAAAGATTCAGGTGGACTATACTCGTCCTGGGTAAGTTTTGGAGGCAATACAGAGGCTGAAGCAGACTTTTCAGTAGATACCGTCATACCAGTAATAAACGTGTTTGATGGTGATACTACAGGAGTGGATATTGAATATAATCAAGGAGAACTTGACGAACTGTCAGCAAACTGGGAGCAAGTAGATGGTAGTGCTCCGGATGAAGTAAATAATTTAGTTTTATGGCTAGATGGAGATGATGTTGACGGAAATGGTACAGACCCGTCTGATGGTTCTTCAATAACAACCTGGACCGATAAATCTGGACAATCAAACGATATTGGTGGAACCGGTGATGCCACATTTAACGATAGCTTGCAAGCAGTTGCGTTCAGTGATGATGTACAGCCATTTGATGATAATTATGACCGTTCGGGAGGGGACTCAAATTCCCAAACTATTTTTGCGGTCGTAACTGGTAATGCTAGCACCAGTAATCATGTCTGGTATGAAACAACAACTCCAAGAATTGCACCTGCAGAAGATGGATTACTTGGAGCAGGAACGAGTTTAACAAATAATAATAGCTGGTCGTCGCACATCACAGACAAATCAATGTTCACGCTTGAATACCTATCAACAGGGACTTCTACGGCTTGGCTAAATACTGTACAAGAATATCAGTTTAGTGAAACGCAAAACTTTGCTGATACTCAAAGATTAGTAATCGGCGATGATACAACAGGTGGCAACAGACTAGAGTCTGGCGAATATATTCATGAAATTGCTCTGTATAACGACGATTTAACTACGCAAGAAAGGCAAGATATATGGGAGTATTTACAGTGTAAGTGGGAGCTTAATGACTGCAGTGTTACATATGAATATTCAATGGGCACTTCACCTGGTGGAACTGACATTCAAAATTGGACATCAGTAGCAGGTACTTCAGTTACTGCTTCCAGCCTAACTCTTGAGACATCACAAGTATATTTTGTAAACATTAGAGCTACAGATATTGCCGGCAATCAGGCTGTTTATAGCAGTGATGGTCAACAAGTGGCACCTACAATAACTTTTAGTGCTACAGCTGGTGGGGTAAACTTCGACACAATAAATGATTCAAATGGATTTACAGACACCGAGACTACTACATTAACTACCTCTACAAACGCTAGGCAAGGCTATGAAATTAGGAGTTACGCCACTGGTTTATTAACCAATTCTTTCAGCGATACTATAAGTATGTTCAACGGAGGAACCTATGCGCTTCCAGATGCTTGGTTGAGCGGTGATACAGGCTACGGTTACACGTCTAGCGATACACTAGTTCAGGGAGTAAATAAGTTTAATCCAGCAACTTGTGCAGGTGGCGGTAGTGGTCCTTGTTATGTTCCTTTTTCTCTAGTAGCTCCTGGCGATATAGTTGCTGATAACACCTCTACTGTTAGCGGTAGCCCAATAGTTAATGAACAGTTTACAATTACACATAGAGTTACTACTGAAGATTCTCAAGAACCAGGAAATTACACAACTGTTCTGACATTTAGTGCTTCAGCTAAGTATTAGACGTATAATAGTAGTTAGATGAAATTTTTGACGTTATATCTGTGTATTTTTACTCTGCTTTTAGTTTTTAGTAATTCTGTGCATGCTCAGGAAAAACGTACCGAAATAAGTGTATCTCCAGCTGTAGTTGACATTGCTACAAAACCCAACAAATCGGTTATCAGAAACATAAATGTCAAAAATACTGGTGACATTGCAGTGCCAATTAGTTTTGAGCTTAAACCTTTGGTTGATGATAGAGATTTTACAGATATAAAAAACTCGCTAAGCGATGCTACTAAGTGGATATCTTTAGATGAAACTGCACAATTGTTCCTAGCTGGCAGTATAAAAAAGATTCCACTGAAAGTTGATATACCTAAAAATGCAGCGCCTGGCGGGCATTATGCTCAGATATCTATTAGAGCGTTGTCGCTGGAATCAACAAATGAGCAGAACCAGAAAAGCATTGTGATACCTGAAATAACTGTAGATATATTTATTACAGTGTCCGGTGACATAGTTGAGTCTTTTGAGATTGAGAAAGGCAACCTTTTCCCGCCCTTTACTTCAACAACATCAAATCAAACATTAAATTTTAAAGTTAGAAACAATGGCAATGTTCATGGCTTAGTCACTCCATTTTTAGTGTTAAAAAAAGGTTCTGAAGAGATTGACAGAAAACAGTTAGATTCAAAGATTATTCTACCTAACTCAGATAAAGAATTTTCACAAGAGTGGACAGCACCTGACAGGCACGGTTTTTACACTGCACACATAGAATTTAGCTATGGAAGTAGTAGCATATATGAATCAAGTAAAAGAGAGAGCATAGTAGTAACATATTCTCTACTAAAGCTGTTCACCTTGGCTATTGTGACTTTCATATCGATTTACCTGTTTAAAAACAGGAAGAATCTTAAAAAAGCTTACTATGTGTTAGTTAATGGACAAAAACAGTAATAGAGCTTGTGTTTTATCACTTTAATATGTAGAATAAACGCTAAAGGTAAGTTTAAAGAGAGGGAATTGATGATCAAAACAAAAGCTATTAATCTGTCGTTTATTTTAGCGGCGGCTACATTATTAATTGCAGTAATTTTACCAGCAGTTCGAGTTGAGGCTCTTAGTTCTAGCAGTCTTTTATTGTCTGATCCTAGGCCAAGCCAAACCAGTAATTATACATTTTCAACTTCAGGTTTGACTACAGCAACAACAATTAATTGTATGCAGTTAGATATCGGTACGTCTTCAGACGGATCTGGAGATGCTGGCCTAGACCTTTCGGGTATAAGCTTGGTATCTCAAACTATTCCTAGCAGTGGAACGTGGGCAGACGCTAGCGTAGATGGCACAACAGATCAACTGCGAGCTACATCAGCAGGGGGCGCTACACCAAACGCTACAGGTAATGTTGTTTGGGGCGGTATAGTAAATGGTGCAACAGCTGGAACAACTTACTATGGTGTATTTGAGACTTTTTCTAATACTGACTGTTCTACGGGGGGTCCAGTAGACTCTGCTACTGTCGCTTTTATATACAAAGATGGAGAGCTGGTCCAGCTAACTGTTGACCCAACCTTGACTTTCACATGTGCTGGCGTTGCATCAGGTCAACCAATTAATGGAGCTACAACTAACACTACTTCAGTTGGTTCTGGAATAGACTTTGGAAACATAACATCTGCTACTAAAGGTGTGTCAGCTCATGATTTACAGGTAAGCACTAATGCAACAGGTGGCTATACTCTGTATACTCGTCACACAGGTGCATTATCTAATGGTACTGACAATATAGACTGGTCTGGTGGTGGATCAAATGCTTCACCAACTAGCTTTCCAGCAGCTGGTACAGAGGCGTGGGGATATACTACAGATGATAATGCCTTGTTGACTGGCACAGCTGATAGATTTACAAGCCCAGCAAATCAGTGGGCTAAGTTTGAAACTAGTAATGAGATTGTCGGAGACAGTGCTTCAGCGACATCTGGTACAGAAACAACAAGAGTAGGCCATCAGGTAGGTATATCTGCCACAACACCAGCAGGTACATATCAAACCACAGTTGTTTATACTGTAGCTTCAACGTATTAAATTTAAAGTAAAGTGATTAACCACCGCTTAATTAAAGCGGTGGTTTTTAAGTTAGCATAAAAAGCTAATTAACTTTCATTTCTTGCTTGAGCGGTGAATAACAGCTACAATAGTTACCAAGGTTAAGTTGGAGTAAAATGTTAAAATTTCGTAATTTTTGCAGGGTGGTAACGCTGGCAGTGCTGGTATTTATCCCCGTGATATCTTCATTATATGTGCACAACATGGTTAATGCTCAGGATGAAACAGGCGACATAACACTAGGTGTGTCTCCGAAGTTGTTAGAGCTGACAGCTAATCCAGGAGAAACTCTAAATAATACATTTAGACTCACAAATGCATCTGATGATAGTATCGAAGTTAAAGCTACAGCAAAAAACTTCACCCCGTTAGGTGAAGAAGGTGCAGTTGACCTAACTGAAGACAAAACAACCTATGCTATAAGTGAATGGACTACCGTAGACCCTGAGCAGACCACAATAGCTGCTTCTCAAATAAAAGATTTTGAGGTAACAATAGACGTACCTAAAAATGCCGAACCCGGTAGTCACTTTGGCTCAGTTGTTTTTCAGACTATTCCACCAGAACAAGAAGGTAATGTTGCGCTAGTTTCTCAAGAAATTGCTCCGGTGATTCTTATAAAAATAGCAGGTGATATAACAGAAACAGCTGAAATAGAAGAGTTTAAAACATCAAAATCAAATTATAGTAATGAGCCAACTATAGAATTCATTTCTAGAATTAAAAACACAGGAAGTGCTCACTTTAAACCAACTGGTCAAATAGTGATAAAAAACACATTCGGTAATGAAGTTAAAAAGATTGACTTGGAACAGAAAAATGTATTACCAGACTCTATCAGACAAATTACATCAGAATGGAATGATCATGGATTTCTGCTTGGTAGATACACAGCAGAGCTGACTGTCATTTCAGGTGAGAATAATGATATAAGAACTGCAACCACTAGCTTCATAGTTTTTCCATACCAGGTTATATTACCTGTACTGCTTGTCATCGTTATCATTTTATTCTTAGTTATCAAAGGTCGTAAAAGATTAGCATTGGCAGCCAAAGCATTGAGTGGCAAAGAAATAGATAAAGAAAAATAGGAGAGAATAGGGTGGTTCAAAAAGCCTTTTCTCTCATATTAGCGCTTAGTATATTACTGCTTGGTACTGGCGGTATAGCTTCGGCTGTTAGTGAAAATATTGAACTAACAGTACCACAAACTACTTTAACAGTAAGCGGTAAAGCCACACCAAATGCGCTAGTTACTATAAAAGATGGCAACAGCATTGTTGCTAGTATTAACTCTGACAGCGCAGGAAATTTTTCTACGAGTTTCACAACCACTTCTGGACTGCATGATATAAGTATTTACTACACAGATATCAACTCTAACCAGTCGAATATAAATAAAAGATCAATTAGCTTGCAACCTCAACAAGTAACGACCACTGACGTATTTCTTTCGCCTACATTAACGTTAACCTCTACCGTATACCAAAGAGGAAGTCTAATACAATTCAGAGGATACACATATGCAAACAGTCCTGTAACTTTAAATATTGATTACGGAGTTTTTTCTCAGCAAACTGTGTCAAATTCTCAGGGGTTTTATGAATTTATTATTGATAGCAGTTTACTTACCAATGGTGCACATAAAGCTACCACTACGTCAATATCAGGGTTAGTAAGTAGTGATATATCTAATGAAACAAACTTTGTAATAGAAGATACTGAAGATGGTAATTCTGACGGTTTTGGTCCTTCTGTTCCAGATTTTGTGGTTAGTCCAGACCAGTTGCCACCACCAGTTCTTGAAACACCAGAGGACGGTTCTACAATTAGTGGAGACACAGTCACTATAAACGGTAATTCTGTACCTAATGCACAAATAAATATTTATGAAAACGGCAAGTTAATAGGCTCTACTTTTTCTGATGAGTCAGGTAAGTGGACATTTGAGTACAAAGCTACGTTTTCTCCTGTAACTTTAAGTTTCGAAGCCTGTATAAACGGTAGGTGCAGTGTACTGTCAAAATCTATCACTCTAAATTTTAGTAGTATCGACGAATGTAAGGCATGGTTTGAATTAGAAATGTATAGATACTGGGGTGTTAAAGTTGACGAAACTGTCAAACTGGATATTTTGAAATCTAGTGGAGATGGTGTTGTGGTCGTTGATTGGGGAGATGGTTCTATCGAAAAGGATGAAAATAATAAAAACTATGTAAAAAAAGGCGAATCTCTTGGCTCTAGAACCAGTATAGTGTTTGGCGAGGAGTTCAATCATAGTGCTCAAAGACCGAAGAGCATTGCAAAAAAATACGACACAGCGGGCAATTATAACGGCAAGATATCGTTTAGAAATGATGATTGCGAGCAGGTAAGGTACTTTTCTGTAAATGTGATTAACAAGGACAGTGATAATTCTTCACTACGATATCTATGGATCGTTATTATACTATTGTTAATGCTAAGTGTTGGACATTTATACCTAAGAGATCAACAAAAAACTATTCAAAAGCCCTAAAAACCATAATAATGCTCACGGTGCTAGACGTGATACAATACAGTTTATGGATTCATCTTTTCTGAAAACCGTTGGAGTTGTTTTATGGTGGGGAGAAGGTTCTAAGTCTAGGCCAGACAAAAGATGGAAAAACTCCGTAAGCTATCCTATAGAAATGACCAATAATGAACCTATTGTTAT
>JAUIKH010000018.1 GCA_030430915.1 bacterium
AGCTGAGATCTAATTCGATTAAATCCAGCTGCCATCGCTAAACTTCCAGCTCCTACAAAGATTCTTAGTGGCCAGTTAGGCGCACTACTTCCTTCTTGTTGGGCTTCTGAGATTGACTCAATCAGCTCATTGATAGTCTTATCTAGTTCAGCAGCTGCCTCATCAGATTTTACTTCAGCAGGCATTTGGTAGTATTCACCACCAGTTTTTTCTGCTATAGCTTCAAACTGTTCAGCATTTTCTGAGCCTTCTGAAACATCAAAAACAAATACTGGATCATCTTCTTCTGTTACAAGCTCCTCAGTGCCAATTGTATTTCCGTTAGTTATTGCCACGGTTGCAGTGTTAGACCCATCTGTTTCAACAGATTCATCTAGCGCTCTAGCTTGTCCTAAGGCGTTTTTGAATGCTTGCTCCATTGGTGCTGGCCCGAAAGGTCGTAAATCAACCATTTCCTGTAACTCTAATCCTGTTTGTACAGAGTTGGCATTAGCGGCAAAAGTAGATGTATTATAATCTTCCCCATCTAGAGCTACTAGTACATCATTTACAGTGTTTGCTGCTCTGGCATCACCAGACAAACTAGCACCAGATTTATCGACTACAATTGCTACGGTAGGGTCTTCTACTTGATTTGATTCACTTTCTAACCAGATACCAGAGTTGACACCACCTAATACAGCCCCTCCTAGTGCAAACATAGAGGCTACTGCACCTCTAACTCTTCTGCTTTTATTTGGCTCTGCTTCTTCTGTTATTTGTCCATATACGTCAGAGACACTTTCTCGATTATTATCTACTTTTTTCTGAGCCCTATATTCTAAGTAAGAACCAATTGCGCCACCTACAACAGCACCACCCATGATAGCCAAAGAGCTACCTGCATAGTCAACAGACCTATTAGTTGTTTCTGCTGCAAGTGCAGAAACTGCTGGTAAATCTGTCTGGACTATAACTGGTGTAACTGAATCAATAATTCTATTCATACGAGCAATATATTATCATAGATTTGATAAAAATGCAAGTATAAGCTTTATTTAGATTGGGTTTTAGTCTTTTTAGGTAGTTCTTCTGGCTTTTCTACCTCTAGCTTGTCTTTAGGAAAGCTAAAACCAAAAGTACTGCCTCCACCCTCTTTACTGTTGAATATTACAGATCCACCTTGAGATAATATGACTTTCTTTGCCATAAATAAGCCTAATCCTGTACCATCAGGGCGAGCTTTTTTAGCATTATCGGCCCGGTAAAATTTAGAGAATAGCTTGTGTTGCTCTGATTTAGGTACACCAATACCATTGTCTTTTACAGTGAATTCTACTGATTTACTAGTTTCTTTTAGACCTATTACTATTTTCCCACCTGTTTTGGTGTAGTAGATAGCGTTATCTGTGAAGTTCATTATCACCTGCCTTATCTTCATTTCATCAAGATTCATAGTGCTGAACTTCTTAGGCTTTTCGTATGCTAAGGTTATATTTTTAGCTGCTGCTCCTTCTTTAAGCTGACCTAGCTCTGACTCAATAACGTCAGGTAGATAAACTGGCTTGGCTTCGATTACAAATTTACCGGTTTTTAACCTAGAAACATTAAGAAGATCAGATATAAGATAAACCATACTCTGTGAACTAAAGAAAGCCTGTCCAAGCATTTTTTCCTGAGATTTGGTAATTTTACCAGCATCACCTTCCATTACCATGCTAATATAGCCCTTTATACTGGTTAAAGGGGTTCTAAGCTGGTGAGAAGCCATAGACACGAACTCATCTTTAGCTTCATCAAGAGCTTTTAGTTTTTCATTATTCTTTTTAAGCTCACGCGTTGCATCATCAATCTTCTTACGCAAAGTAATGTTAAATCGTTCTATCTCTTCAAATCTAATTGCATTTTCAATAGCAATCGCCAGTTCTTTTGAAATTATTTTGAGAACTCCAATATCTTGATTGTTATATAAGTTACCGGTTTTTTTGTAGCCTAATACTAAATACCCAATCTTTCTGTCGTTTTCAGTTTTTACAGTAGTTATTACACCAACATTTTTCTTTTGTAGATTAGATTTAAGATTATCACCAGTTTCTTTAAGAAAATCAGTAACAACGATATCTTTTTCGTTAATTTCTTTATTATTTTCTAACCTTAATGACTCAAGTATATTTTTTTGATTGCCTTCTGTTCCTATAGTTCTGAAATCTTTTTTATTCCTAGAAAAAACAAATACGAGGTTATCTGGTTTAACATACTTTTTAATGACAGAGCTGGCATTTTTTATAAGAGTTTGTATCTCTAAAGAAGATACAAGTGCCTGGTTGAATTCGTTTAAAAGTTCTTGTGTCCTGTAGGAGTCTCTGTAAAATAATTTATTAGAAAATTTATCAAACCAACTTTTTATATACTGGTAAGAAATAGAAAATAGTAAAGTTAATATTACTAAAATCCACAAAACTAAATCTTGGTTCGTATTTGTCTTAATTAAATAGTTAGATAAACTAAACACCACTAAAGCTGTTATAGCGAGTATACTTCCAAGTGACAGTACGTACACTAATGATCTAACAACTAGAAGTTTTACATCAAAAAGTTTATGCTTTGTTATAGCGTAGGTAAACAACAAAGTCATCAATAATATGGACAGTGGGCCTAAAAATTGAACACTTTGAACATTGGAATATAAAGTTCCGCTAATAGTGTTCCCAATTATGGCGATGAAAATACCGATAAGCATAAAATAAACTGATGATTTCTTTTCTTTAGTAAAATGTCTAAAGCCAAATATAAAAACTAATAAAGAAAAGATTGTTAGAAAAATCGATATTGCACTATTGATTAAATATCCGATTCCAGATTCTATAACAAGAGCATTATTAATGACCTCAACACTGATGAAGGTGCCAGGCCAAAACGCAAGAACTGACAGGATAAATAACGAGCTATACATAATAAAACGAGCATTTTTCTTGCTTATCATGTTGTTTCCAACAAATTCCAAAGCAAATGCAAAACTTAAAACGGGGATAAAACCGAAAATGAATAATCCAAAAACAGTTATTCCGTAGGCATGTTCGGGATTTCTAATTGCTATAAATTGCACAAACAGCCAAATCGAGAGCGCAAAGCTCATTAAACTAAAAATCGTACTGCTTCTGTTTGATCTTTTAGAATAAGTAATGAAAGCTAATAAAGCTATACCTATTAATGAAATTATGTAAAAAAATACTGTAAGCATAAAAAGAATCTTTACTTAATAATAGAGTTTTTAGTCGTATTAATAAAGCTAGTTTTTACTCAAAGAATATGCTTTCAGCATCTTTACAGGTTTGAGAAGCTCTTTATGTTGTCTTAAACCCTCGACATCAGCATCTCTTTCAAAGTTAATGTATTTATATCTTAAACTATGTAGCTGTTCACCCAACAAATGAAAAGCATAATCATTAAAATGCTTGTATTTATTGCTTGACCTAGCGTGATGAACATCAGCATACTTGTTGCCATCGATAATCACTTCTGTAAAAAGAAAAAATCCTTCTACTATATCATTTATTCGGATTAATGATAGCTTTATGCCTAAGTCATCGGAAAACATTATTGATTTAGAAAGTGCAATGCCTTCTAATCTTTCAGGGTCATTTTCGAATTTAAAAGTGTTGTCCCAGCTATGATGCAAGTTTAATAGATATTTTTTGTTATCTTTGCTTAGTTTAGATATTAATTTGGTCTCTATTTTTGGAGTTTTATAATCTCTGTTAAAAATATTTATACTTCTTCTTATTCTCTTATATACAGGAGAGTTCAGATTAGAGTAACCTTCAACTGAGAATACATAGTCTGATAATCCTTGCTCGTAAATTAGTCCAAGATTTTCCGGTAATAGTTCCTCAACTATATGTTTTTGTGATTCTAAGATAATTGTCTTATTTTCCTCAACAGAACTAAAATTTATAAGATAATTAACCAAATCTTTATTAATGCTGTTTGGATTACCTATTGTTACAATATTTGTAATTGACTTACCGGTATCCAAAATATCGTTATATTTTAACAAAATAAGATCGTTCGTGAGTAAAGCATAGTTAACGGCCTCATCCATGTCTAACCATGAAAAAATAACACTAAAACAATAGTCTGAGTTTGGAAGTTTATTTTTTAAATAAAATGAATTATATAAATCTTTATCTTTTATCGTTAATTTTCTAAATTCTAAATTTTTAAGATCCATTATTGGTCACCTTGTAAACAGGATACTCAATAAGAGCAGTTTGCTGTAAATCGAGTCTTGCGCTATTTTTTGTTCCTTCGCCAGCTATAGGAGGAATATAGATGCTTGACCTATTGGTACATTGTGTAGCGAAACCAGTATAATCTGTTACTGGCCGAATTAATTCAGACATTGCAGATATATTTCCGATGCTATATGAACCACCTTTAAAATCTAATCTTGTTGATATGCCAGGAACAAATAAAGTCTTGCCACTTTCATTAATTTTTCTAAAATACTCTGGGTTTAACCAATTGCAATCATCTACGTTGTCTATTAGGTACAAGGCGCTCACCACCTCATCTCTATCTGTACAATATACAATATTTGAGGAGTCAGATTTACATTGATTTACAAAATCTTTTTCTGATTGTTTTTGAGCTGATGGATGATTAGACACTAATTCATCGAAAGTTGCATCGTAAACACCCCATAGACGCTCCATTAGATCATCTTCAATTTCGGTACCATGAACATATTTTATGCCCTGTGATTCAAAATCACTCCAAACTTTAGTTTTTTTAAGATTTCCGTAAGCTTCGTAAATAGTTGGAGCTGGGTTAGAAGTTCGCCAATCATAGTTAATATCACAGTAAAAATGATGTACTGAAGCTATAGTGGGTGGAGTTGTAGTATTATCATAAACTTCATTATCCATTTCAAGATTGCTACTAGGATTTAATTTAATTAAGTTATCCAACGTTTTTTCAGTTTTTTCGCTGCCATTTATTCTTTCAACTACAATTAGAGAACCTAGAGGAATTTTTGAAAATTTTTCTTCTATCTCGGATCTATTTTTTAAGCGATCGATTTCGCTAGGGTTAAAATAAAAACTATCACCTCTTCCTCTAAAGTACTCTTGGTTTAATTCAGAATTATTTACAACTGGAGAGAGTATAGGAATATTCGTATCCCCCACCACTCCAATAATTGTATTTGGATCATTGTTTGCAATGTCAACGTCTTGATCTAGATAACCGATTTTTTGTGGCAATTCGTTTTCTATAGAATTTGTACGAACCATAGCTTAGCCCTTCAAATACACCACTTCAGGTACAGGAAAATCATTAAAAGCGGAACCATAGACATGTGTATAAGCACCTGCACTAGCAAAGTACAGAAAATCACCTTCTTTTAATCTAGTAGGCAGACTCACGTCTCGCTCAATCGTGTCATATGAGTCACAACTTGGTCCTGTAATTGTATACATAGATTTTGGCTCGTTTTTAGAAACATTATCAAGTGATGTAAATATTGGATAACTTAGACTATCTGATTCAAACATCTCTATAAAGCTCTGGAATCTACCAACATCCAGATAAATCCAAGGTCTGTTTTGTCTAGTTGCTTTACCTATAATTTTACCCGCTATAACGCCTGCTTCACCTACCAGATATCTGCCTGGTTCGCAGAATAACTCTAATTCGTAAGGTAATTTTTTAACATTTTTATGAATTTTTTTAGCAATATCCTTAATTTTTGGAACTTTCTCATTGTATTTTATAGGGAACCCACCACCTATGTTTAACATTTGTAATTTAATTCCAATATCATTTAGCTCTTCAATCACGTCTACTGAGTCATCAAATGCTTCATCCCACAGATGAATATTTTCTGATTGTGAGCCAACGTGGAAAGACAGTCCATAGGGTTTTAAGCCTAGATCTTTTGCTAATGATAGCAAGTCCACGGCATGAGATTTATTTGCTCCAAATTTATTGGACAAGCTTATAAGGCTACCATGGTTAGATACTGAAAGTCTTAAATAGACTGAAGATCCTGGTGCTACCTCTGAAAGTTTTTTTAGCTCTTCAGGACTATCAAAAACGAATCTGTAAACACCTTTATTAAAGGTGTATTCAATTTGTTCTCGAGATTTAACGGGATTACTGAAAATTACATCTTTTGGTTCAATTCCAATCTCTATTAATCTATCAAGCTCACCTGAGGATGCAATTTCATATTTGGATCCTAGAGTTTTTAGTCGCTGTAATATTGGTTTTTCAGGATTACACTTAACTGCATAGTATACCGAAAAATTGTTTAATGCTTTTGTAAGCTCGTTGTATTTTGTATCAATGTTGTCCAAGTCTATAGCTAAAAAAGGTGTGCTGGCTTTGACTTTACTCAACTTGTCTTTACCTAGATTATCGTTTGTTGGGTTCATAATGATTACCTTTCTGTTTCTTGAATTTCAGTCAGTCTAAGTTCTGTACCTTGCTCAAGATTGTTATCTTTCTTTTCTCTTCTAAATACGTTTACAACTTTTTTAGAAAAATCTTTGATATTTGTGTAACGTGATTTTACGAGCTCTACAAGCGCCTCTGACTTCTTTCCATCATAATCACTAATAAAATTCTTTGCATTTACTATTTCGTTTTTAACAAATACTGAACCGTAGCCTACTGCCAATAAACCCAACCAAAATTTATTACTAGTCCCGTAATTTACTACAGCTTCAGAGAACCATGTATCAGATTCTCCTGCAGTTAATACGCTTTCTGAAGCTAGATAAGCTACCGATGTACTTAGCGCCACAACAGGAACCGTTGCTACAGTACTAACGGCCATATCTTTTGCTAAACTATTATTTTCTGAATTTAAATGATGTTTTACTGTAACTATACCTGCTCCACCGCCCATAGACAGTGCAATGTCAGACGCCAGACCACCAATTCTTGATGATTTAGATTTCTCAGTTGAATCTTCTGCATCATGAACGAATTCACGCCCCTTTTTCCAGTCTTTCATGCGCTCGACTATTCCTATATCAGAATTTAATCCAAGGCTAATAAGGCTCGCTGAAGTGATTTCAATACCTGCAGTTATTAAACCAACTCTTCCCGCAACGGCCACTGAATCATAAGTATCTTGTAATACTCTAGTTGCTTGATCTATACGAAGAGCTTCGTTCCAGGGGCCTATTTGAAAAGCCCAAGAACCTAGGGCGCTAGAAGTTATAGCAACTTTACCAACTTTGCCTAGTGTAGATTCAGTTGGTTCTGAAATATTGTCTTCAAACTGATTTATAATTTCTGGATTATTCATAATAATTGAAAAACACACGCCGACGGCTAGAAACTAGCTAAGACGTGTGTTTTGAGTTTCAAATGTTCTGTGACTGATTAAAGTCTTGTAAAATATTATACATGTTTTATAGTATTTTGCAAGTATATTTTTTTAGACTTATCCTATAAAATCTTTGTAATGAACAGTGTGTTAATTATCGAGGATGAACGGTCTATTGCAGACCTGTATAAAATTAAACTAGAAATCCATGATTTTTTGGTTAAAATTGCTGAAAACGGGCTTGAAGGATTAAAAGTTTTAGAAAATTTTAAACCAGACATTATATTGTTAGATTTAAAAATGCCAGTGATGGATGGAGAGAAGTTCTTAGAGAAGTTACGCAAAACTAACAAAGAAACACCTGTAGTTATACTCACCAATGTAAGCAAAGAAGAAGCCCCAGCTACACTATGGCACCACGGAATATCGGACTACTTCATAAAAGCTCACTTTACCCCGACTGAGTTAGTGAATATAATCGAAAAAATAATCAAGTAATTTTTGCCATAACAGTCATAGAGTCGTATCATGTAAATATGAGCAAAATTGCGATCATTGAAGATGATACAGCTATAAGTCAGATGTATCGTATAAAGTTTGAAGCAGAAGGCTACAGCGTAGAGACTGCCGAAAATGGAAAGCTTGGACTAGACCTGGTAAAAGAGATGAGCCCTGATGTTGTATTGCTTGATCTTATGATGCCTGAAATGAACGGTGATGAAATGCTCCAAAAAATGAGGAAGACTGACTGGGGTAAAGATATTAAAGTTATTATTCTCACAAACATGGGCGAAAGTGAAGCTCCGGAGATTATTAAAGATTTAAATGTCAGCGCATTTATACTAAAAGCCAATATGACACCTAGACAGGTTGCTGAATTAGTTAAGGAACAGCTCGACTCCTAAAACAGTGAGCTAACTCTTTATTGGTTTATTAGTTTATTGGTTTATAATTATGCTAATGAACGGTAAGCGTTTTATATACAAAAATATCAGGCTGGAAAATAATCGCCAAAAACTATGTTTTGATTATTCAATTGAAACAGATGGTGAAACTTATGAGCTAACTGAACAGATTTTGCTACCTTCACCGCTACCAGAAAATGATACTACAGATAGGATATTGAGAGCATTGCATATTGCTCTAGGAATTAGCTACTATAAGACTTTTTTACCTTCTGAGATTAAACACGCCTACACTATGGACAGTGATGAGGTCGAGTTTTGGAATACAGTTTTTAAAAACGGGCTGGGTGAGTTTTTATATAAAAACAACCTGTCATCTGATAGGCTCGCAAAATTTAAAGTACAAGCAGGTGATATAGAGCCTGGAGAACAAGATAATATAAATTTGAAAGATAATTCTGCGCTATTAGGTATAGGCGGCGGTAAAGATTCTGTTGTTGCAGGTGAACTACTAAAAGAAATGCAGATAAACACTGCAGGGTTTGTACTGGCAACAAAGGAAAATATGGGGCAATCAAAACCGGTTGCCGATATTATGGATGTAGACCTGCTAGCAGTCAGGAGAACAATTGATCCGCAAATTTTCGATTTAAATAAGTTAGATGGTGCATACAATGGACATGTTCCAATATCACTAATATTCGGGTTGATTGGCTGTTTGCTGGCTACAATAAACGGTGATAAATATGTAATTGTCGCAAACGAAGCAAGCGCTTCAATCCCGCAAACAACCCATGGCGGCAATAAGATTAACCATCAATGGAGCAAATCTTTAGAGTTTGAAAATAAGTTTCAGAAATTCATTAACGAAAACATATCAACAAATATTATATACACCAGCATAATCAGACCGCTTAACTCAATTGCAATAGCTAAGATATTCTCTAATTATCCAAAATACTTTGAAACATTCACCAGTGACAATTCTGTATTCAAAATTAAAAAAGGTATGAGAGAGCACCCTCGTTGGAGCAGTGACAGCCCAAAAAGTTTAAGTAGCTATATACTTTTGGCACCGTGGATAAATGATGAGGAGTTAGTGCAAATATTTGGTCAGGATTTTCTAAATAGACCAGATTTGCAGGAGATGTTTCTAGCCCTGTTGGGCGTTCAGGGTGATAATATTCTTGATTGTGTAGGAACGCCCGATGAATTAAAATTAAGCTTATCGTTATTAAATCAACAGGAAAGATTCCTAAACAGTAAACTGATGCTTTTAGCTATTGAAAAATCTGTATTTCTAGACAATCCTGACAAGGAGCTTGAGTCAGCAATGAAAATATCCAATAATCACGCTATACCTGAGGAATTATCCAGCAAACTACTGCCACTACTAAAGGAGAAAATATGATAAATTTCGACCTTCCAGACTTTGCAGGAAAAAACGTGGTATTTGTTGGGAAAGGCCGAGAGGGCTTAAGTTTTGAAAAATTCATAAATGAACAAGGTGGTATAAAATCTTTCATGTTTATTGATGAGAAAATAGACGGTCCTAAATATCTAGACAAGCTTAAAAAATTCGATATGGATCAAACTATTGTTGTAAAAACGCCCGGCTGTCCTGGCCATAAAATGCCTGTGCCTTATACCACAGCAACAAGGGTTTTCTTTGACTGCGTTAAACAAACAGGAGCAAAATCAGTAGGTATTACAGGCACAAAGGGCAAGACAACAACAGCAAGCCTTATGACGGCAATACTACTTGATGCAGGTATAGATGCGAGACTTTGCGGCAATAATGGCCATCCTATGCTTGAAACACTTGATAATGCGACAATGAATACTGTTTTTGTAGTTGAGCTATCAAGTTATCAGCTAGCTGAGCTAGAGGTTAGTCCTGATGTGGCCATGATAACAAACTTATTTCGTGATCATACTGAGTACCACGGTGGTATTGATAAATATTGGGAAGCCAAGCGAAATATTGTGCGATACATGGATGAAAATGGCGCGCTAGTTTTTAACCCAGAAGATGAAATAATTCTACATTGGATGGCTGAAAGCAAAGCTCAACAAATGCCAATCAACTCTAAAGAAGAAGTAGACATGTCTAAAGTTAAGCTAATTGGAGACCATAATAAATTGAACTATCTAATGGCCAAAAAAGCTGCTGGTTTATTCGGGATAGATGCGTTGACATGCCATGGTGTTTTTGAAGATTTTGAACCAGTCAGGCACAGGCTACAGCCTGTAAGAACGGTTAACGGTGTAACCTATGTAGACGATTCCATAGGCTCAACCCCAGAAGCAACTATTGCCGGTATTAAAGCGCTGGTACACAATAAAGGACCTATAGGCTGCATTTTATTAGGAGGTGTTGATCGGGGTTACGATTTTCAAGAACTTGTTGACCTCATCTATAGAATTGGCATACCAAAAATAGTGTTTTTTCCAGATACTGGAAGTATTATTAAGAAAATGCTACCCGAACCGTACAAACCAGACATATTTGAAACTAAAAGCATGGAGGAAGCTGTTCTATGGGCTAGAGAAAACACCCCTAGTGGAAGTATATGCCTACTGTCCACGGCCGCTCCAAGTACAGTACTATGGAAGAGTTTTGAAGAAAAAGGCAGCTTATTTCAAACTGAAGTTCTTAAACTTAGCTAGTTAATTGTTTGTTCTTTGGAGTTTTTTAGCTGGAGGATTGTAATTATTTATTCTCACGTTCTTAAGAACGTGAGAATGTAGAAATTTATATTTTATGTTGTAGTTGTATGGTTATTTGTCTATTCAGAAATTGTATTTCTGGCTGCCGTTATGACGTTTTCAAAAAGTGCTGATACTGTTAGTGGGCCAACTCCGCCTTTTTCTGAGCTAATTGTGATATTTGGCATTTGTCTAACTTCAGCAGCTACATCTCCGACTAAACCATTGCTATCTGTGGCTACTCCAGCGTCGATAATCACCGCGTCTGGCTTAATCATTTCTGGTTTAATTAACCCAGGCACCCCTGTTGCAGATACCACAATGTCGGCTAATTGCAACTTTGTCGCAATTTCAGTAGTTGACTTATCTATAACTTCTACAGCTATACCAGAGCTTTGCCACATTTTAGCCAAAGGGCTGCCAACCAACCTGCCATGTCCTACTATTGCAACATTCTTATTTTTTAAATCCACACCATACCCTGCCAGTAACCATGATATTGCCACCGGAGTGGGAGCATCAAATTTTGAGCTAGTAGCCAGGCCATCTACATCTTTGGATGGGTTTACTGAGTTAAGAATTTCATCAGTCTGATCTCTGTCAGGTAGTGGAATCTGTACGATAATACCATGGGTAGATTCATCATTATTCAAGTTTTTTATGATATTTAGTGCGTCAGATTGTTCAATAGTATGAACATCTACATCTACTAGAATATCTTCCCCGTACTTTTGCTTAATTTTCATATAGCTATCTACAATTGGGTCAGGATTTGTTCTGATTATTGCTAGTTTGGGATTTACACTCCACTGTTGTTTGAGCCCCCGCACAGCTTTAGCCTGACGCTCTTTAATGTATCCAACTAGCTCTCTACCGTTTAATTCTTTCTTCATATCTGTTAATTGTATCAGTTAAAGTGTGATTTGTGTTAAAATAACAGAGTTAATCAACATTATGCACCCGTAGCTCAGCGGATTAGAGCACTGGTCTTCGGAACCAGGTGTCGTAGGTTCGAATCCTACCGGGTGTACCATATCGCTTATGCTTTTAATTACTTCAAAGTCTGAGATAATTTATCTATGGTAAATTTCGAACAGAATAGTAATGGTGAAGGCAGTCGTGTATGTCAGTAGAGTGGCTAAATGAACGTGAAAGACAACGAATTCAAGAGCTGAGAAGAATTGAAGAACAAAGATCAGCTGAAAGATCTCAGCACGTTATAGGTGATGATAGGATTATTTGGCTACAAGAGTCTTTAGAGGTGGCCGACGATGTTTTAGCTTCGGGTGTATTTAAGACAAAACGATGTATGCCAGACAGAGATGGAGAGTACCACGCTTACAGAGAAGTTGTTCAGCCGATAGCTGAGTATGGCATGTCAATCAGCACCATATCTTTTGACTACGAAAGAATTAACTGTCCTCGATTTCGTAGATGTGAAGAATGTCCATTCTTAATTGGGTCACACGCACTAAGGGGCGTGAGTCTAGAAACTGACAAAGAATAAAGTTCTAGCTTCTCTAATGATGCTGTACCAGTGGCGGACTGATGACTTTTATCGTCGTTCCGTCACTTTTATATTTGCTACGATTTGAACGTAATTTAGTGAGCTTTAGCGAACGGTACGTTCGGTGTAGTGAGTGAAGCAAGAAAGTGTTTACACTTTCTTGCAAGTGAACGGAAGAGTGCCCTGCGCTTTTCAAAGCCAGAGCGCGATATCGTGAGGTTGTACCATATTGCCTATGTTAAAACTCTCTGTTAGCTCAGGGAGTTTTTGTTTTGCTTGTACTTTTGTTTTCGCTAACTTGAATCTATAATTGATCCAAAAGGAGAACTTATGACTGAAAGATCAGAAATACAAGATGTAAATATTGAACTAGGCGATGATGTGTCAAGAATGCTTTACGAGGCATCAAAACAGACACACGAAAACCGGCCAGGCTTACTAGTAGAATTTCACGAGTCGTTCTCTGGTGCTAGAGCTATGCCCGTTGGCATGATTCCTGACCCAGAAAATACTTTTATGAATCTGGGCTTTGACGGTGTTGGCACGAAAGTTGAAGTAGCTGAAAGAATGGATGATCACTCAACGGTTGCGTTTGATCTTTTTGCTATGGTTTGTGACGATGCCGTTGTAAGGGGTGCTGAACCTGTTGCTGTTGGGTCAATATTGGACGTAAGACAGCTTGACGATACAGAACACACAAGTGAGACTGTTCAACAGCTAGCTCTAGGTTACGTTGCTGCTGCAAAGGCTGCTGGAGTTGTCGTTGTCAATGGAGAGGTTGCTGAGCTTGGTTCTAGGATTGATGGGTTTAGAAAAATACTTCCTTTATTTAAAAGGGTCTTTGCTTCAATTATGGGTCGTGATACATACGAAAGGGATGGGCTTAGATATAACTGGGGGGCCTCAGTACTTTGGCTTGCCCACAAAGATAGACTTCTAACAGGCGAACAATTGCGTCCTGGTGATGCATTAATTGGTCTGGACGAGCTAGGATTTAGATCTAACGGAATAACTGATGTACGTAAGGCAATGCTAGGCGAATATGGTCCAAACTGGCATGACCAAACTGTACAAGAACTTGGCAATACATCGCTTGGAGAATTGGTTATGCGACCATCAACAATTTATTCTAAATTTGTTTCAAGTCTAACTGGCGGATATAACATAGATGTAGAGCCTGAAGCAGAGATTAGCGGGGTAGCCCACATAACTGGTGGTGGTCAGCCAAGTAAGCTGGGACGCATGCTTGAACCATCTGGGCTAGGGGCAGTTATTGACGAGCCAATTGAGCCACCGAAAATCATGAAACACGTACAAGAACTACGTGGTTTCTCAGATAGAAAAGCATACGGCAAGTGGCACATGGGTCCTGGCATGGTAATTGCAACTCCAGACCCAGAAGCTGTCTTTGAAGCATCAGCAAATCAAGGAGTAAGTGCCCAATTAATAGGTCATGTTGACGATAAACCTGGCATTCGTATTAAGAACATGGGTGCTGTTGGTAATGAAGAGTGGCTAGAGTTCTAACCTCTTCAATAATGCTGTACCATTTCTATGTACAATAGAAAATTAATTTATTAGCGAGATTTGTATTGAAATACGTATTACTAGATAGAGATGGAACAATAATCCAAGATCCTTTAGATGAACGTGTTGATAGAATTGAAAAGATAGAGTTGTTTCCTGATAGTATCGAAGCACTTAAATACTTGGCTGATAATGATTTTGGAGTAGTTCTTATAACAAATCAGGCTGGTATTGGTGAGGGTCGTATCACCGAAGAAGAGTTCTGGGCTATTCATAGCGAAGTTTTAAATCAGCTATCTCCAAGTGGTGTAAATTTTGTGAAAACTTACATGAATGGTGAGGCTTCCGGTCCAAATGCTACAGAGTGGAGAAAACCTGGACCTAAGATGCTATTACAAGCTGCTGAGGACCTGAGTATTAATCTTAAAGATGTATTCATGGTTGGAGACAATCAATCTGATATAGATGCGGGAATAAACGCGGGTTGCAAGGGTAGCATATTGGTCGAGACAGCCAGGAACAAAAAAGTTACTTCGCCCAACGCAATATACACGGCACCAAATTTACTGGACGCCGCACACTACATTATCAGCAACAGTTGGTGTGGTAGCTACTAGAACTTCTGTTGGTCCGTACATAGATACTCCTTTAAAAAATAAGGACTACCAAAAAAGTAGCCCTCTTTAATTTCTTGAGTATTATACTATGATTGTGTTTTTTGTAAAGTATATTTTTTAAATGATTATGGTTGAATAACCTAATTTGCTTTTTATGCTCTAAATGGGTATAATTACCTCTGTTAATTTTGGGCCAGTAGCTCAGCTGGTTAGAGCACCTGCCTCTTAAGCAGGGTGTCGAGGGTTCGAGTCCCTCCTGGCCCTCCAATATGCTTATCCAATATTTTATACTCCTGATATACAGTTCAAATCACAATTATTAGTCGAATTAGTACTTCTAGAAGCCTTGAAAATATGTTAAATAAAAAATGAAGTTGCTTGTGAAAAAAAGGGCGGTCAAACCATACTTGACGCTGGATGGCATGGTTTTATTGGTTGCCGTCCGCTGCCAGACGGTGAATCTTCGATTGTTTATGAGTAATTGAGATGAAGCTTCAAAATTCAAATTAATTTGTATCGCTAACGTTTTAATCTAATTGTTTATAATAATGATTATGAAGAAACTATTAATACTCTTACTTATTTTAAGCACTGTAGGGTTTTTTACAGTTTATCTTTATAAGGAATCCACAAAAATCGAACCAGCAAAAAGGCTATCAAATGAAGAGTTTGAACTGCAAGAGAAAATAATTATAGATACATTAGCTGATGGGGGAGAACAAAAAGCTTTTGCCTATATAAAAGCACAGCTAGAACAAAATGATGCTTTTGCCAAAGATTGCCATCCTCTATTGCATATTCTAGGTCACGAAGCATATCACATTAACGACAATGACCTTGAAGCAACTTTAGAAGTAGCTGATGAAGTTTGTAACTCTGGCTATATCCATGGTGCAATACAAGCGCACCTAAGCCATAATCCTGGTACAAAACAAATACCTGATGATGTTTGTCAGACCACTGGCAAATGGACTTTACCAAAATGGCAGTGTGCACATGGATTGGGTCATGGATTTATGTTGGCTGAAAATCGTGATCTGTCAAAAGCGATACAACGTTGTGAAAGTCTGACTAATGAGAGTGTTGTGAATGCGTGTGCAAATGGCGTATACATGGAGCTCTTCTTTGTAACAGATCATTCTGGCGATAACGCCCGTAGTTTGGATGAAGTAAGCATCTCAAATTGTATGTCAGTAGACAAGCATAAGCTAGACTGCTACCTATACGCACCAACCGCTTTTTTACAAATATATGAAAACCAGTATAAAAAAGCATCTGAACAATACTGCATGCAAGCAGAAAGTGAACACATTGCTTCATGTCAATTCGGTGTAGGTAGCCAGCTTATGAAGGATAATATAACCAACCCATCAAAAGCTGTGGCCATATGTCAACAATTAAAAGACCAGCAAGCCAACAACTGCCTTCGTGGTGGTGCTTCTAGCTTTTTCTATAATACTGGTACTACGAATGAATTGCATTCACGATGTACGAATGCTTTTGCCACATATTCAGAATACTGCATTCGGACAGGTAAAACACTGCGTGAAAAACTAAACTTTTAACACTTCTTGCCAAATCTGAATTTTGTATTAATCTTTATTGCATTTTGATAAGATGAAATAATGAAAACAGCCTCTAACGATAGGTACGGTCCTCCGTCTGTTATAAAAATTACAAAAAAACCGAAACCTATACCGTCAAAAAACGAAGTTCTAATCAAAATTCACTACTCTTCTGTCAACAGAACAGATTGTGGATTTTTACGGGCAGACCCTTTTATAACTAGATTATTTTCAGGAATAACCAAACCTAGGTTTACGTCTTTGGGCTGTGATTTTTCAGGAGTAGTTGAACAAACAGGACAAGATGTGAAGTATTTTAGTAAAGGCGACAGGGTCTTTGGTTTTGATGACGCTAAATTTGGCGCTCATGCTGAATTCAAAACTATCAACGAAAACAAAGCAGTATACAAAATACCAAGTAACACGTCATTTAAACAAGCAGCGGCTTCAATAGAGGGCGCACATTATGCCATGTTTTACATTTATAAAATTCCTCTTCCTAATAAAGCAAAAGTATTTGTTAATGGAGCGACCGGAGCGATTGGCTCTGCAGCTGTACAGATACTAAAGTCTTTGGGATATTATGTAGAAGCCAGCAGTACGACAAAGGAACTAAAAACTATAAAGAGCCTTGGAGCTGATAAGGTATTTGACTGGCAAAAAAACGACATTTCTAAATCGGCGTCCAAATGTGATGTTTATTTTGACTCAGTTGGTAAAAGTAGCTTTAAAGAAGCACGTAAAATTTTAAAAACAGGAGGAGTTTACATGTCTAGTGAGCTTGGCCACAATATGCAGAACCCTCTACTTTCTTTGATTAATCCACTGCAAAGACTATTCACAAAAAGAAATATTAAATTTCCATTACCACTTACAAGAAAAAAAGAGATTGAAAAGATAGCTAAGTTATTAGAGTCTAAAAATTTTCAGCCATTAATCGATAGAGAGTACCCACTGGACAACATAGTCGATGCATTTGAGTATGTAGAGACTGGAGAAAAAGTCGGTAACGTCGTTATAAAGGTTTCTTAAACTATTGGTCTACGGTTGGATTATTTACTATGTATGATCAACTTTAATATAGTGTCTACGGCAAAACATAACGATAAAGGATAACAACAAGAATAAAAATACTAGTTCCTACAATTATTTGTAATATTGGAGGTTGCCCCGTATCAGACAAACTTGCATCTTGACCCTCCAAGCCATTAGACTGACTGGTTGTTTGGGCGCCGCAAACAAACCCGTT
>JAUIKH010000019.1 GCA_030430915.1 bacterium
CAGCTTCGGTATAAAAGTTACCCACTGTAAACCTCACGAGAATATCGAAGCTTGTAATAGCTAGTTTTTATTTTTGAAATATCTGTAATCTACTTCTTTTATCACAGCCAAAGGTGCAATAATTGCAAATGGTGTGAATAGTATCACAAGTGCTGTTTCAATAGCATGGTTTAAAGCATCTTTCTTTATTTGATCTTTAGTCTTAATCAAGCTGAGAGGTACTGAAGTGTCGATAGTTTTATCAGGCTCTGCAAAATAATCAACATTACTCTGAATATATTCTTGACGTTTATTGTTTTCATATTGAATATCAAAATTGTAATTTATAGCACCATAAAAAAGAGGTAATATTAACAGTAAAACAATAATCGTTGATGATAGTGGTTTCATAATTAATTTGTAGGATTTCCTAAAGAATCTTCTCCAAATTAAAAGCAGCAATAGGGTAATATCAAGAAAAAACAAGAAGATGAAGAATGCCAGGAATTCTAGACCAGCTAATATTTCTCCGTTATCTTCAAAGAAGAATAAAGCATAAATTCCTACCGACACAAGGTAAAAAACATTCAGTACTACGAAATGACTTTTTGGAGCGTTGAATACAATCTCAAAAAAATAACCGCTTACTTTCCTAAAAACCCTCATATATGAATCTTAACATAAGTTTTTTAATAAGGGTTTAGAGTAGTATGGAATAAAAGTTATTTTTATGAGTCTGCTTTTCCGTACTTTTTATACAAACCTATGGCTAGCATAACCAACAATGCAGGACTTAAAACTATTATAATTACATTGATAAACCTAGTAATTGGCCAATCAACAGAAATATTTAGTACAAATAAAATGAATACTGCAAACGGAATAACTATATAATTTTTTGAGACTGATAATGTATTGTTTCCAGTATTTTTGTCTATAATTTTTCTTGAAGTGGGCTTATTCTGCGTTTTGTTTTTCACCATTTACTGAGTATATCAATATTTTAAGTGTACCATAAACAAGTAGTGTTACATGAGAGCGGGTAAAAGTGCGATTTTGTTTATCTGCACAATTAACTGTCAAATACAAAACCGGTCTATAAAGACCGGTCATGTATTTGGTACCCCGGGAGGGAATCGAACCCCCGACCTGTGGGATAGAAGCCCATTGCTCTAATCCGCTGAGCTACCGGGGCGCGTCAGAGTGTGATGGTTAGTTATCCATATTTCTAACAAAACAAGTTTGCTTAGAAATATTAGATAATTAACCAAGCCGCTTCCTTATAAATTCGAGAATCCTCTCTCGAATTTAGGTAGCTACATTCAAACAACGTGAGGTAGTTTGGTGCGGGATACCGGAATCGAACCGGTGTCCTAAGTTTGGAAAACTTATATATTAACCGTTATACGAATCCCGCTCGTTGATTAGATTATAAATAAATTTAAGAATAGAACAGGGGTGATTATAGCAAAATATTAGGTTTATTGCTAGTTTTTAATTTAAAAATCGTATAGAACTTCTATGTCGGCACCTATACTATTCAACCTTTTTGCTATATCTTCATAGCCCCTGTTAATCGTGTATACATTTCTAAGCATTGACTTTCCAGGGGCAGCAAGCATTCCGATTAATAATAAACTGGCTGGACGTAAAGCTGGCGGGCAAGCTAAATCTGCTCGGGTGAACTTAGTTCTACCTGTTACATAAACTCGATGAGGGTCAGCAATTTCTATATTTGCACCCACTTTTGTCAGTTCAGTATAGTAGATTGCTCTATTTTCATAAGTCCAATCATGGATAAGTGTTCTACCTCTAGCTACAGCACAAATGGGTACGAAATACGGCAAGTTATCTTGGTTTATTCCGGGATAAATGTTTGCATGAATTTTCTCGTCTAGAGCCACTAATTTGTCGTTATGCTTATGAACAGTCAGATTGACCAAGTCGGTAAAGCCATTATTGGCTTTGTAGGGTTTTGTTTGTGAATAAGAAAGACCCATTTTTTTGAGCTTTAATAATTCAAGAGCCAGAAAGTCAATAGGGACTCGTTTAATAGTAATTTCAGAGTTAGTAGCTATTGCTGCGCTTAAGAAAAACATTGCTTCAATTGGGTCTTCAGCTGGAGCATATACTACGTCTTTTTTTATTTCCTTTGCGCTTCCGGTGATTTCCAAAGTTGTAGACCCGTTATTTTTAACTTTAACGCCTAGTTCTTGTAGGTAGCCACATACATCCTGAACCATATAGTTAGAACTAGCAAATTGAATGATGGTTTTTCCCGGCGCTTTGGCTGCCGCCATTACCACATTTTCTGTTACTGTGTCCCCGGATTCATAAAGTACTATTTTGTCAGGTCGTTTGGGTTTGCTAAGAACACGGTAGAACCGGTTTTTTGATTCAATGTCTACACCAAATTCTTCCAGACTGTACAGATGTGGCTTGACAGTCCGCTCTCCCAGTTTACAGCCTCCAGCATACGGAATCTTAAACTCAGAAAATTCGTGCATTAGCGGACCTATCATCATAAGAACAGAACGGGTTTTTCTAGCGGCAATTGCATTCAGCTTATCTAGCTTCAGTTTAGCAGGTCTTTTAATTTCTAGGTCATTTCCTGGTAGCCATTTAACTTTTACGCCTATGCTTTCAAGAACTTCAATAATTCGATATACTTCTTCAATTTTAGGAAAAGATTTAAATGTAGTAGTTCCTTTATTCAACAGGCTTGCACATAGCAGCCCCACTGCAGCGTTTTTACTAGTTTTTAAAGTTATCTCTCCACCAAGCTCTTTACCACCTTCAATGCGTAGATTAACGCCCTGATTACCAACAGATATTAAAGGTTTATGCAGAACATCAGAAATTCTACTTAACATATCAAGGCTTAAGTTTTGTCCACCTTTTTCTATTCGATTAACAGCAGATTGTGAAGTTCCAAGTTTTTCTGCAAACTCAGACTGAGTAAGGCCTCTCATCTGACGTAGTTCAGAAATTAAATTTCCTAACCTATGATTTTTATCTACCATAAGCAGACATTATATCACATAAGATATAAAATGTATTCATGCTTGGTTGTCTATTTTACCTAAGATAAATTAGTAGTTTAATGTACAATAAATACATGATTTAGCTCATCAAACATATCGTTAAAATTAATAAATGAGGAGTTCGATATGATGAAAGATGAAGAGATAAAAAAACTTATATTAGCAGAAAAAAAGCGCCAAGCAGATGGCTTGGAGATGATACCTAGTGAAAACCACACGTCTGAGGACGTTCTATCAGCGATGGGAACCAGGCTAAGTGACAAGTATTCTGAAGGTTACCCAGGGATGCGTTATTACGGTGGCTGTGAAGTAGTTGATCAGGTAGAGAATATTGCACGGGAACGAGCCAAAAAACTGTTTGGTGTGGATCATGCAAATGTCCAGCCGCACTCTGGCTCACCAGCTAATCAAGCAATATATTATGCCCTGCTTGATCCGGACGACACGGTCATGGGTATGTCGCTATTTTTTGGTGGCCACATGACTCATGGACTGAGGGTTAATTTTTCCGGAACCTATTACAATTCGGTGCAATACACTACAGATAAAGAGGGGTACATTGACTACAATGAGATTCATTCATTAGCCAAAGAGCATAAACCAAAATTGATAATGTCAGGTGCTACAGCATATCCTCGAACTATTGACTGGAAAAAACTACGAGCAATTGCAGACGATACAGGAGCATGGTTAGTGTCTGATATATCACACATTAGCGGGCTCATTGTGGCAGGAGAGCATCCTTCGCCAGTTGGTATAGCAGATGTAATTATGACGACTACACACAAAACATTACGTGGCCCGAGAGGCGCAATGATTTTATGCAATGGTGAAAAATCTAACCCATTAAAAAAGCCAACCAGAACTAAAGAAAATATCCCCTCTCTGATAGACAGGGCAGTAATTCCAGGACTGCAGGGTGGACCACATAATCATCAAACTGCGGCAATAGCAGTTGCACTTAAAGAAGCTTCTACTCCTGAATTTAAAAAATACGGTAAACAAATCGCAAAAAATGCCAAAGCTCTTGCTAAGGAACTAAAAGCGTACGGGTTCAATCTAGTAACGGGTGGGACAGACAATCATCTGATGGTTATAGATTTAAATAATAAATTTATTAGCGGCAAACAGGGAGAAGACGCACTTGGCAAAGCCGGAATAACAGTGAACAAAAACACGGTGCCTTTTGATCCAAGATCTTCATTTGACCCTAGTGGTATTAGACTGGGAACTCCTGCACTAACTACGCGCGGAATGAAAGAAAAAGAGATGAAGCAAATTGCCGTATGGATTGATGAAGCCATAAAAAATAAAGATGACGAAAAACATTTGCAAAACTTACATAAAGAAATTACTAAATTTACAAAGAAGTTCCCGCTACCAAGCTAATCATTAATATTGATTGGCTCACCTAGTACCGTATCTTCGCCGTCTATGTAAATATTATAGATAGCCTTATTTCTGGCTAGCACTTCTCGGGCTGTTTGCCCTAGTCTGTTTTTTGTCGAAATTGCTCCGTCACTTTGCACACCGATGACATCGATATTAAATGATTTGCACAGGTATATAGCTCTTGGCAAATGGACAGATTCAGAAATTAATATAGCTTCATTTACCCTAAATATTTTCTTTGCTCTTTCGCAAGTTTCGTATGTGCTCCTGCCTGCAAAGTCAGCCTGTAGCTTGTCGGGCTCAACTCCTTGTTTCACAAGGTAGTCATACATAATTGCTGGTTCGTTATAGTCAAGCTGTCTGTTATCACCTGAAAGAATTAATTTATTTACGTAGCCTTTGTCTAAAAGTTGTTTTGCGGTGTTTAACCTATCTTTGAGGAGCGGCAGAGGCTCGGAGTCATTAACAGCTGTTCCAAAGACAATGCCAACATTAATATCTTCTGATTTTGAATCTAACCTTTTATCTTCAAGCTTATAACTAAGCGATGAATGTTTTTGGATTATTACAAATGAAGAAATTATGAATGTTAAAACTAATGCCAAGGTCAGCACTAAAAGCGATGCATAGTTTGATTTAATGAAATTTTTCATACTATTTCTGGTTCTTGGACAAGTTTTATATTGAATTTATTATCAACTTCACCAACAATTTTATCTCTAAATGTTATTAAATCCTCGGTTTTTTCAGCGTTTTCATTGATTAATACCAAAGGTTGTTTGTTCCAGGTAGCCATACCCGTTGATTTATCATGGTAATCTTTAAAGCCTGCTTTTTCAATCAGCCACGCTGCAGATATTTTAATATTTCCGTTGTGCTCCCAGTGGGGGATGTCGCTATATTGGACAGAAAGTTTAGTAAATTCACCAGGAGTTATTATCGGATTAGCGAAGTAAGATCCATTATTAGCTACTATGTCTGGATCAGGAAGTTTTGTAGTTCTTACAGCTATGACTGCCTGTCTTAGTGTCTGAGGTGTGTATTTAGATATATTATTGTTGTTTAGATAATTCTGTAAACTTTCATAAAAAGGTGGAGAAGGGGGGTTTTTAGACAGCTTCAGGGTGATTTCGGTAATAATAAATCGATTTTTATCATAGCTGTTAAATCGACTTTTTCTGTATGAAAAGTCACATTCTTCATTTGAGATAATAACAAAATCGCTGACTTTTAAGTCGTATGCTTTAACATCTACTAAACAATCTTTAATTTCTCGCCCGTAGGCACCAACATTTTGCACAGGAGTTGCACCTGCTGTGCCTGGAATTAAACTTAAAAATTCAATACCACTCAAGTTCCTGTCCACTGTATTCTTTATGGCTTCATCCCATATCGTCCCTGAACCGATTTTGACCATATCTTCATTAATAAAGTCTATGTAATCTATTCGGTTAACAATTACTAATCCACTGTATCCTTCATCTTTCCAGACTAGATTACTGCCAGTACCAACAACTTTTATATCCAATTTTTCGTTTTCGGCAAATTTCAATGCACTTAATAAGTCATCGTCACTGAAAATCTCAACGAGATATTTGGCGTTTCCGCCTAAATTCATAGATGAATATTTTTTAAGTGATACGTTTTTTTCTATGTTCATTTGACTATTATACTAAACCTAACTCTATGATGTTGCCACTGCACCACCAAATTTCGTATAATAAGGTGATTATGGGAAATATTTTGCCTCAACCTTTTTCATCTTTTGGTGCTGCCCTAAAGAATTTACGAGAAAAAAATAATAAAACTCTGCCAGAAGTTTCTGGTGCTATAGAGATTGATCAGTCTGTATTAAAATCTTACGAGAAAGGTGAAAACAGACCTACAGAAGACATCCTCCTTCTGCTTATACAACACTTTAGTTTAAAAAATGATGAAGCTTTGGAAATATGGAGATTGGCTGGTTACAGTAGGGTAGATTTTAATGAATCAGAAAAGTATTTTATAAATGATCCTTACGGAGAAATTAAACAACCCCAGGCAGGATTTTTAAGTCAAAATGATCCAGTTATTGTCTATACAGACATGATTCAAGTAATGGTTAACAATTATGGAGTTATCTTGAATTTCATGCAGGGAGCTGGTGTAAATAGTCAGCCACTTGCTGTAGCAAAAGTTGGAATGAGTAAAGAGCATGCAAAAAGTGTATTAGAAGTTTTGAAAAAGACAATCGAACAAGCTGATGAACTAGATAAGAAAAAGTCTACTAAGCGTATTTCTGCAGGCAAGCAGAAACAAGAATAAATATGTCTTTTAGTCTAGGTCCTTTATTTGCAGGATTTATAATTTTAGAGTGGGCCATACGATTAATAATGTTATTTATTGTTCCTCGTAAATTAAGACCAGCATCTGCAAATGCATGGCTTTTATTAATTATGATAGTTCCTATAGTTGGGACTGTTCTATTTTTTATGTTTGGGAATCCTCAGCTAACAAAAATAAGAAAAGAAAAATTAAAATTTGTTAATAATCTAACGCAAAAAACATTAGCAAAAGTAAACCAAAATGTAATTGCTGAAATTAATGATGATTCATATGTTCAGGTTGCAAGATTAGCAAAGACACTTGGTGGATTGCCGCCTATGCAAAATAACAAAATAGATTTCTTATCAAATTATGACGACATTTTAGACAATATGATAGAAGAAATAGACAGCGCTAAACTTTATATAAATGTAGAGTATTTTCTGGCTGTATTAGACGATTCAACAAAGCCATTTTTTGAGGCACTAGAAAAAGCTATCAACAGAGGTGTAGTAGTCAGATTTATGTATGATCGGGTGCTTTCTTACGTCCATTTTAGAAATAGTGATTTACAAAAATTTCTAGACAAAATAGGTGCCCAAACTAAGGAGACGTTACCACTCAGCTTAATACCAGGCGATAATTTTACAAGACCTGACTTAAGAAATCATCGAAAAATTGTTGTTATTGACGGAAAAGTAGCTTTCAGCGGCTCGCAAAACATGATAGATAAATTTTATCATCGCAAGGATGGCATATATTATGAAGAACTAGTACTGAAGATGAGGGGCCCCGTCGTCTGGCAATGCGATAGTGTTTTTAGATCTGATTGGTATGCAGAGTCGGGAGAAAAATTAGAAAAAGAAATTAATAATTTTGATTTTTCATGTAAAGAAGGCAATGTCGATGCACAAGTTTTACCCAGCGGTCCTAGCCATGACCATGATAACAATCTGAAGTTCTATACAAGCTTAATTCATACAGCCAAAAAAAAGGTAGGTATTGTGGTACCTTATTTTATTCCAACTGAACCAATTCTGGAAGCTTTAACGGCTGTTGCCCAGAGAGGTGTTAAGGTGACAATTGTTAACTCTGAAGCTATTGATAAAGTCCTAGCAGGTCATGCACAAAGATCTTACTATGAGGAACTTTTAGAAGCAGGAATAGATATTTTTCTATACAAAACTCCGGTTTTTCTACATACCAAACAACTAATTATTGATAATAACGTTGCTGTAGTCGGCTCGAGCAACCTTGATAACAGATCTTTTGAGCTAGATCTAGAGCTGGACGTAATTATTTATGACAAAAAAACCGTTTCAAAACTAGAAAAAATCGAAAAAAATTACATTTTAAAATCCAACAAACTGAACCTTGAGGATTGGCAAAAAAGACCCATAAGAAAGAAGATGCTAGACAATATAGCTAGACTAACTGCCGGGCTTCAATAATTAAGATTAAATTGTCCTGAAGCACTTCTGTTATATTTTCATATTTAGTAACAACTATGCTCTTAGGCAGCTTAGTAACGTCAAGACTTTATAACTGGCTGTCTAAGGATAGTTTTTAGTTTTTCAGGTGCAACTTTTCTAAAATCACTCAAGTAGATTTCGTGATGTTTACCTGTCAATTTATAGCCTTTTTCTTTGGCAGCTGCATGCATCTCTTTTATCACAGGACCTTCGTCTTCATAAGGACCGACATATAGTGTTTGAATAACTTTATCTTCTGTTAATTCTTTCAATTCTACGGTGGATAAGTCTAGATTTGGTTTTTTATTTCTTAGCTCCGCTAAAACTTTATTAAAAATTTCTGAATCTATCCAATCGGGCGTCATTAATAATGTAGACCATAGCCATTTAGATTTATCTCTTAGGGTATCGTAATACTCCATGTTTTCGGCCCACCAAAGAGCTTCAAGTGGAGGAACAACATAATCTTTGTTAAGATTGTTTTTACTGTAGAATTTTAATCTATAAGCAACAGGGTAAAGAGTCTGAATTGCCTGTCCAAAGCTTTTTCCGCCTGGGCTACCTTGCCCGTCAATCATTAAATATTGAATCTTTGGGATTTCAATAATCTCAAATTTATTCTGCTTAGATTTATAACTTTTTAAGCTTTTTTTAAAATCTGTTTTCATATTATCTATATTATCGTCACTTGTTAACAAATAAAAGTTAGTTTATGCTTATGGTACAATTTCTTCTATGGACCCGAATCAAAATAACCTGCCAAGCAATGAAAATAAATCTCAACCAGATCTAAGCGAATTTCTACCTGATCCTGCTGCTGTAGTACAGCCGCCAAAGAAAAGAAACAAGACTATGATTGTGATTCTGTCAGCCACAGGAATACTGGCTATAATTACAATTTTAGTTGTCCTATTGGTTCCACCAAAAGAAGATAATTTATCAGTTAGTGATTCTAGCACAATCGATTTGAGCGCTACACAGCAAGATATTCAAGATAAAGAGCTAGAAAATTCTGAATCTGGAGTAAATTTTTTAGTTCCTGACGGATGGTATAACTCAACTGGCGATGAAGAAATGCTATATGGTAATATTTTAATAAAACCACTAAGCGAAGACAAAAAACAAACAATTTTTATTGGCGATTTTAATAAATCACCCCTTAAAGATGTGCCTGATTCGTTGCAGGAAGCTACAAAGGAATTAGGTTTGGCATTTGGTAGGTATGTTCAAGTTGAAGGCCAAGAGATTCAAACTGAACTACAACAAGACTTGAAGGTTATTGATGGTGTTGGTTCAAGCTATAGCTTCAGAGTCACTAGAGTAGAAGATAAAGGCTACTTTGAAATTATATCTATTATTATAGAAAAGAATGGTGAAAGACAGTGGATTTTAGCTATTGGTAACAGAGATAATCCACTAGACAAACAAGCAGTGTTGGAGATAGCTGCTTCACTAAATTTCTAAGCAAATACTATCATTAGTTCTTTGGAGGATATTTTCCTGTATGACCATACATTGGCTCAAGTGCCCACCTAAGCAACGCCATTCTGGTGTACATTCCATTTTGTGATTGTTCAAAGTATCGTGCTCTTGAATCATTATCTACTTCCGGTAATATTTCAGCTTCCAAAGTATCACCAGCTGAATCTACAAAGCCAGGCATAACTCTAGGCAGAGGATGAAGTAATATTCCATGTTCTTTCATTGAACTAATTTGTTTTAATCCTATTGCAAACCTTTTCTGTTTTTTAATCATTTCTAATTTTTCGTTACGGTTAGTAATTCTTTCTGCTTGTAGCCTAGTCCAGTAAACTACATCTGCCCAATTTAGTGCTTCTTCTACATCTGTTGTGTGCTCGAATTCAATATTTTTATTTTTTAGTTCGTCGGTTATTTCTTCCGGCATTTTTAGTTCTTCTGGAGAGACAAAGACATATTGATTATCCTCATATCTTGACGATAGTTCAACTAATGAATGGACAGTTCTTCCATTCAAGAGATCTCCACCCAAAACGTATCTTTGTCCGCCAACAGACCCAAGAATACTCTGAACAGTATAGGCATCAAGTAATGCTTGTGTCGGATGTTCGCCTTTTCCATCGCCTCCATTTATCAAGGGCACTTCACCCATTTGGTCGGCAGCTCTACGAGCTTCTCCAGAGTGTTCAAATCTACCTATAACGACACTAGGGCTGTAGCCAGATAAGTTTATGGCTGTGTCTTCAATGCTTTCACCTTTGGCTTTAGAGGAAAATACTTTTCCTGCTTCTGTCGTTAAGACAGCTAGACCTAATCTTTTTGCAGCCATTTCAAAGGAGAATCGCGTTCTAGTAGAAGGTTCTTCAAAAAAACTTATAGCTGGATCTATCGGATTTATATCACCTCTGCAATCAACTTTATTCTGTACTTTTAGTTTATAATCATCAGCGAGTTTAAATAACTGGTCGATCTGCTCAAGCTCAAAATCATCTACGCCGATGATATGCCTAGGCCTAATCAATCTATCATTTTCTAGTTTTAGCACAGTATTACTATCAATCATCTATAAATATACTGAAGAATTAATTTTTTAAATGCAAGCATAAACAGTATCAGCACAAAATATTTTTTAAAATTAAGAGGTTTATGCCATAATTAAGCATAAGGGCTAAATAGTCTGAATTATCACAGCAGGGCGCAATGAAAATAAATACATCGAATATATTATTTAGGTTTTTTATAATAATTGGTTTTATTGTAGTTTTATGCGTTTTAAGACTACAGATAGTTAGCGCTGCGAGTAGTAGTTTGAATACAACAGGTAAAGATTCTGTAACAAACAATACGTCTCAGGTTAAAGCAGGCAATGACATAGAGTGGGTTATATCTTACGACAATAGCAGTAGCAGTCCTGTGAGTACAGTTATAGATAATTTAATTGCTCCAGGCAGTTCTTACAAACTTAACAGTGTTCAGTTACCTCCTGGCTGGACCAGTACTTTTTCTACTAATGGTGGTGGGTTTTACGGTTCTACAGATACTGGTTCTAGCACTACAGATTTAAGGTTCACAAACCAAGTAGTTGCTAACCCGAGTAACGGTGTAGGTGAACTAGTGTCTCAACCATTGGTTAGTGCTGCGCAATCTGGTACGGGTGAAGATGCCTATATACCTATTCCATTTGATGGTCAAGTTTATGGGTTGATACACCATAGCACTCAAGCTGGCAATGAAATTGTTTGTTCTCAGAAAGATGGCACAGACTGTGTGGGATATCCAGCTGCTTTAAATCTATCAGGCCAAACAGATTTCTACACATCTATTAATCCACTGCATTATGTAGACGAAACCAATCATAGGCTGTTTTTCACAGTTCAACGAGATACAGGTTATGGTATTGCTTGCTGGGATTTTCAAGCTGTTCAGTTCTGTGCAGGTAATGGCTATACAGAACTGTCTTCAACTGGTGCAAAACTAAGTACAAGACAGCCATCTAGGTTGCTTGGTTTAGTAAATGTTGGAAGCTGCCTATATGGGTGGGACGTAAACTTGATAATGTATACCTTTGATCCAGCTACTTTCTCTACAACTTGCGGAGGATTCTCTAACTATGACTTGGCCACAACTTATAGTTTACCCGTCTATGTTCCTAGTCAGCATAATGTTGGAGGCCCAAACTATGGTCCGGTTGCTTCAGCTGAAGTTATAGATAGTAAAATCTATTTCCCTATAAACTATGCATTTAATGCGGATATTAACTTTTTCTGTGGAGGTAGTCCTACAAATTATTGTTACAATTCAAGACTAGTCTGCTTTAATCCATTAAGCGCTACGGGAGATTGTGGTGGTGGTTGGACTACGCCTAGCTTGGGAGGCGCAAATTTAAACTCAAGACTTGTTACTGGTATATTTAGAGACGTAAATAATAGCGACAATCCATGCGTCTATGCTATAAACCCGCTATCAGGCTTTTCGACAGCAACAAGTTGTTACAACAAGACTACTGGTGCTGGTGAGGCTGTGCCTACGAATTTAGTGTCCAATGTCGTTAATGATGCCAGGGCAATTAGTGGAGAAGGCGGCTCAGGCTTTTATCTAATGGCATCTTACGAAGAAATTAACACTACAAATTCTGCGGGTGATAGTATAACAATTTTCCCTTTTACTAAATTTGGTGCTTTTGGGAACAGTATCACAGGAGGTGCTGGTTGCTATAATTGGAATCTGGCAGATGAATGTGCGGGATGGGGGAGCAATTCAGACGGAGAAACATCTTGGGCTTCTGTAAATTCAGGAGATACGAGGGATTATGGTTATTCTATAGATCAAACCGGATGTCTATTGGGGCTTGGAGACACAGGGTGGCTTTGGTCCTATAACGCTGATGATGGTTCAATGCCTTGCCAAAGATCAATTTCAAGTGCGAGTCTAGATCCACAAGCTTTTTATTGTAGTGGTACAGGAAATATATTAGGCTGGAATCAAGTGGTTACTAGTAGCGTAGACTTTTCCGATTTTGATGAAATACAGGTAACTATAAGAGATGTAAACGGCGTGGTTGTGCCTGGATATGATGCCGTTGATATTGTACCTTTATCTGGTGTCTTGGATATTTCTGGTATTCCATACAGTGGTGATACCCAGGACATTAGTGTTGAAGTTTTATTAATAGCTTTAAATGGTGATCCATGGTCGGGTCCAAATAGTCCAATTGTAACGACGACATTCAATGGTGATGACGCGCAAATATGTTTTGAAACTGTAGCGCAAGACGACTGTGAATTTCCAAATATTATTAACTCAGCAACCAGCACAACTACTCAACTAAATGATAGTAGTGTCGACACACAGACTTCTCAGGACTCTATGGATCTGGAGTTAAGTAACGGGTTTGTTTGTGGCACCCAAACAACCAGTCAGTCTAATGGCTTGGAGGGTCAAGATAATGTCTTATCAGACACAGGACAATCTACGTTTGGGCGTATATTTATCGGGCTAGCCATACTAATAACTGTATCTATGATATATTTTGGTAGGTCCAATTTTGTGAGATATAAAATCAACAAATGAGTTAATTATTAGTCTTAATAGTCGATTGCTTTATAATTTTTTGAACTTCTTCTGGCAGCGTGATAATTTGTCCTGCATTCAGCTGCCCTAACTTCTCGATAGATACATTTCTCTCCGTCGCTATTACTTGTACTGCTTCAGTTATATTTTTTTCCATTTGCTGGTTGTTGTCTATCTCAGGACCATGGTCACCAGCAATAGCATTTTGTAGCTGATCCCATAGGTTGCTTCCTTTCGGTATAATTATCTCAGTTAGCGCTGTCTCTGTTTGTATCGCCCTTGCTGCAGGTACAGTACTTATAGATTCTTCTATCTAATTGACCGCACTGTTTTTGGCGACAGGAGCTATCTCATCGGTTGAATCAATACTTGTTTGATTCATTATTTTTCTACTATCTATAGTTTGCAGGGTGTTGCTGTCTTGTTCAGTGCCTGTTCTAATGTTATAAGAGTTAGTAATTACGTTTTCAGTATCATTTATCTTTTCAGTTGCAGGGCTATCCAAAGATGTTTCAATTTGTTCAGAGCTCGACCCAGAGCCAATAATCATGGCAGACAGTCCTAGCGCACCAACAGCCATCACTTTACGCAATTTATTAGTTTTTCTAGTTTCATTATTTACGCCACCGTTTTTTAATCCAGAAGTATGTTCAAAGATACTATTTTTTTATTCATAAATTTTTTAAAAATATATTTTGGGCTAAATCTGCTGGTTTTGTGTTGTTTTTGAGTTGTTGTCTCCATTGCTGGAAAATCAAAAAATCCATTTGGAACTTGATTATCTTGTATGGATTCTTCAGATAGTTCTGTAAAAGATAGTTTTGATGTGCTTGCGTAATCTTGCGTGTCTGTGTTCTTGGACTCTAATAGTTTTTTCCGATCTCTCTCTTCAAGTTCTGGTATTTTTACTTCCGTACTTTTAGCTACAAGGATACTTGCACTAACTTTACCCAAGTGTTGCAACGGGTTTTCTCCTCTTACTAGCCAGCCTTGTATAGATTCTGCTACCGTAATGGGCATGTTCTCGTCCTTATAAGGCTTACTTTGTTGGTCGAGCGCTACGTACTGATGAATTAAGCTAAACGTTTCATTCACGACTTGATCATCTTCAAACCTACCTAACCGTTCTCCAGACAGCAATTTATCATCTAGCTCAATTAGTTCGTCGAAATTGTTGTATAGCCTATCTACTATTAACTCACTCATAAAACTCTCCTGCCTGACACTACTATAGTAGCTATTGTGTACACAGTCAAATATCTGTAATAGCTGTCATGGATTGTATTTTTATTAAGCAGAACGTAAGAAAAATATAATTCAGCAGTACTTTAGGGGGGTCAGATAAACACATATAAACAGTGCCCGTCAACGTGCTAAAGTTGATAGATGAGTAAAATTTTAGTAACAGGGGTCAACGTAAATGTCGGTAGCGAAGTCGGCAAACAACTAATTGCTATCAACAAAGCCAATAATTGCGGTATTCTTACCAAAAACCAAATTTATACTTGCATGTACTTATCGAACTGACCTATGTATTCTCTTTAAGAAGCAATTATTGGAATTACCTTGTAGCAATGACTACAGTTCGATCGTCTATTCCAGGTTTTGTGCCTGGGTTTATAATATAATGGTATGGGTCTTCTTCTTCTACGCGTCTGAACTCATTCTCGAAATTTTCTACGGTTGACTCACTATTTTCTAGTATAGGGTATCCATCAGAAACTATATCAATCGTTGAAATATCAGATAAGGCAAATTCTTTAACAATAATGTACGGTTCTTGATTTGGCACTTCAGACCCATCTAAAGCTCCGTAGCCTAATTTATCGTCAGGGTTGTTTTGTAGTAGGTGCTGTTTTTTTAATTCTGGAAGAATAGCTTCACGTCCTTGTACAGCAGCTTCTTCTACTGGAACGCCTTCTTTTAGAAGTTCTTTTATTTTTGCTTGTCTTTCTTGTGCACGAATTTCATCTACTTTTTTGTCGTTTGTAAAAGGCTCACCATTGATTCGGTACCAAGAATCTCCTATTTGTGTTACTACTAGCGTGTCGTCTAGAATCTTTGCAGCGACCATTGTAGTGGCAAACCTAAAGCTAGAATCATTGATGGCTTTAGGGTTGTATTGTTCGTAGTATGAGGATATTGCTGAGTTTATATTTTTAGCTAATTCTATACCTACAGCATTAGACTGCGCAACAACTTTTGCTCCAATACGTGAAGCTATTTCACCACCAGTTCGAAATAACCCAGATTCTGGGTCTTCTTCAAATTTTAGACCTGTTTTATCGGTTGCCCCGTCAAAAACTGCAAGACAATTCTCTGCAATTACCAGGGAATCTTCATTACATTCACTTTTTTTACCTTTGGTGAAGGCGTCTACGGTAAATTCAGGATGAAATTCATAACGGTTCATACAGTAATTATAGCAGAAAATATAAGTAAAGTCAACCCCAAAAAACTAAGAATAGCAGACAGAAAGACTAAGGCAATATGTCTGTATAATCGACATTTAACGCTTTGATTATACGAATCAATGCATCAATTGATGGGCTTATTAAATACCTTCGTTCTATCTTTGAGTAGTCAAAGTGCCACTGGCACTTTTCATCTTCGACACCGAGTGTGTCGAATCTTCGAGACTCTTGGCTCCAATTTCAAAACCCCACTTTCGTGGGGCTTCAAAATTGGAGGGCCAGGAGGGACTCGAACCCTCGACACCCTGCTTAAGAGGCAGGTGCTCTAACCAGCTGAGCTACTGG
>JAUIKH010000052.1 GCA_030430915.1 bacterium
CTTTCTGTTCGATCAAAATCGCCTCTTGAACTCCCGTAACGAGACCTCGCATAGTACAGAGCTCTCTTGCCATCAAATGTCTGCAGGCCTTCATCAGCCAGTAATGGATTTCCGTTGTTTAGCCATGCCATAGTTGAATCATACAGCGGCTCTTTAACATCGATTGTTATTCCACCAACTGTATTAATTGACTGCTCAAAAGCCTTAAAATCAACCATTACGTAATAGTGTATGGGTACACCTATCGTATCGCTTACCGTTTGCTTTAAGCTTCTTAACCCTGCGTCTTCTGCAGCATCCGTATCTTCACTATCTTCATAAAGCTGTGATTGCTTAGCATTTGCATAGACAGCATTAATTTTAGAAGATTGACCTGCGGGATCTTCTACATATAGATCTCTAGGGATACTGAGTAATGCCGCTTCATTTTGTACAGGATCAATGCTAGCCAGCAAAATTGTATCAGTTAGATCTGGAGCTGTATGACCAGGGCCGCCCTTACCTAAAAGTAGTATGTTTACCCGGCCATCACCTTCTCCATTTAGCCTTGAAGGGTCAACATTCTCTTCTAGAGCAGCCGCCCCTTCGCCATTACCTCTAAATATTTGTCTTGTTTTCAGATATCCATAAGCAAAAAGAGAGCCTACAGCAAGAACCAAAGCAATAAAAGAGACTGCAAACCCTCTAGCTAGCTTTTTACGCAACCCTTGTTTTTTCTTTTTATCTTTCTTTTTAAAGAATCTATTCTTTTGCTTACCTGGTACCTGTTCATCGAATTGATTTTTTTCAAAATCATTACCATCTAAATCTAGGTCTTCCTCTCTTCGGCTAACTGACTCGAAACTTCTGGTATCACTTCTGGAGCGAACGGAAGTTGATTTTGGCTGATAAGTTTTACTAAATTTTTTTCTAACATCAGCACTATCATCAACGCCTTTATCAGGTAAAAAACCGTCTATGGTGTTGATTTTTTTTGTGGATTTTCTACTATTTGGTCTTCTAAAATTATTCATTGCTCAAGCCCCTATTATAACGTCTAATACCCCTAATAGTAAACTAAATACTTATCCTAAAATTATAACTTTTCACCCCTGTAATAATGTGATGTGCTAGTAAAAACTATATATGCTAATGTATGCTTAATAGATATGGAACCACCAATTAATAACACTGGACAATTACCGATTGAGCCAAATAATGATGGTGATGGTAAGTCGACTAAAAGTGGCTGGAAAAGTATTTCAAGCACTATAGCACTTCTTATAACTGCACCTTTGCTTGCTTTGTTCATAACATCACATGTGTTTCACTCATACGAAGTTGATGGCCAGAGTATGTTTACGACACTGGAGAATGGCGACAGACTTATAGTTAACAAAGTGCCCAAATCTATATCAAACATAACTAATAATGAATATATACCTGGAAGATACGATATTATTGTTTTTGACAGACCAAAACAAATCGGTGGTGCTGGTCAAGTAAACCATCTAATTAAAAGAGTCATAGGCTTGCCTGGAGAAAGAGTTACTGTTAAAAACGGAAAAGTAACGGTGTATAACAAAGACAGCCTGAATGGCTTTGACCCAGACACAAACCAAGAATATGCAAAAGATATTACCACAACACCAGGTGATACAGATATAACTGTTGGTCAAAATGAAGTATTTGTTCTTGGAGACAATCGAACAAATTCTTCAGATTCTAGAGTGTTTGGTGCAATTTCTGTTAATTCAATTGTAGGTAAAGCAACTCTCAGATTTATTCCAGTAAATGACATGAGAAGACTTTAACAAAGGCTAGACTAATTATTCCTCTAGCCTACTCAAAATAGTATCTAGCTCTTTTTCGGTTTTAAATACTATATTGAGAGACCCTCCTACATTTTTCTTTTGAATTTTATAGCTAACTATATCCTTGTTGTTTAGCTGTTTTATTCGGTTTTGTGTTGATTGGGTAATACCACTTTTTTTAGCCGCATTATTCTTTTTGTGGTCCCTTACGTACTTCTCAGAATCTCTTACTGAAAGCTTCTGAACAATTATTTTGTTCAGAAGCTCTTTTTGTAGCTTCTCATCTGTTTTTAATGCTAATATTGCCCTGGCATGGCCCTCACTTATTTTGTTTTTTTGCAGGGCTTCTATTGCTTCTGTAGGCAAATTTAAGAGCCTGGTTGTGTTGCTAATTGTGGTTTCTGCTTTACCTAATTTTTTAGCAATTTGTTTTGGAGACATATTAAATTGATCACGTAGCTTAATTATGGATAAAGCTTGTTCTAGTGGTGAAAGGTCTACCCTCTGTACGTTTTCTACCAAAGCAATTTCCAACTCTTCTAGTTCTTCATGGTTTCTAATAATAACTGGCACCGAATTAAGACCTGACAATTGAGCAGCTCTATACCTTCTCTCTCCCGCAACTATTCTATATTTATCGCCACTTGGCGTTACGACTATTGGTTGGATAATACCGTGCTGCTTAATTGATGCTGCAAGCTCGTCTAACTTTTCTTTGTCGAACACCCTTCTAGGTTGATCAGGATTAACTTCTATTTTTTCAATGGAAGTATTTTTAACTTGTTCGCCGGGATTAACAATGTTTCCTAGTTCCAAATCAGTTGGTATTAATCCATCAAATCCTTTACCGAGTCCTTTGTTAGCCACGTTTAGAAACCTCCTTTGCCAAAGCTTTATAGGATCGAGCACCTTTAGACCATTTATCATGTTCAAATACAGTTTTACCAAAACTGGGTGCCTCTGCCAGACGCACATTTCTTGGTATAAAGGTTTGAAAAACCAGATCCCCAAAATGTTTTTTAACTTCTGATATTACTTGACCAGATAATGCGTTTCTAGAA
>JAUIKH010000053.1 GCA_030430915.1 bacterium
GAAATTGAGCCAAGCATAGATCTATCTAATGCATACTGCGATGGCGCAGACAGAAGTAATCTTATAGATTGGGGGTATGTAAAATTAGACAAAACAAATCTCTATGACTTTAAAAATTTTAACGTTACATTAAAAGATCAAAACGAACAGATAATTGGCACGCTAAATAATGTAAACCTAAAAGATATAGAAGGCTGGAAAATTGATTTATCTAACGGCAGTAATAATATTAATTATACTGGTGCAGGAAATACAAATAAACTAATTGCAGAAATTGACGCTGAGCTTAATAATACAGCACCTTGGAGGTTAATAAATGAAAATACTGGTGAGCGAAACTACCCATACTTCACTGCAGTACTTAATGCACCACCTGCACAATATTGCTACAGAACAAAGATAAGAAATAATTTCTGTGATATAACACAAGTAAACACTTCAAGTAACATAGAGGCAAACGTTCAAATAGATGTATTAACAGAAGAGTCAGAAGGCTCCACCACTGTAATACAAGAAGAAGAAGTACAGTGCTTTAAAGATCTTAAAATATCTGTTACGGCGGATAAAGATAAGGTTAAGCCTGGAGAAGAAGTCACGTACACGATAAAAGTTGAAAACAAAGCCAATAAAGATGCTGAAAATAGAGGAGATATAATTGGCGGTGCCATTATAGAAGCATCAATTCCCGCTGGAACAAGCCTAGTCTCTTCTGGCGGGGGCATAATTGAAGATGGTAAGGTTCAATGGGATAATCAGTCCGTTTTAGCAAAAGAATCTGAATCTAAAACAGTTACAGTCAAAGTTGATGAATTATCAAACAATAATGCTTCATTAAATCCACTAACATTATTTGCTAACACTTTAGGGTCAAATACTGTTGCCCAAGGTTCAAACAGTATAGTTATGCAGGCAGAAGTCATTTACGGTGACGATGTTTATCTAGCTGATAACGGGATAGTCAATGACGGCGTAATAATAGAAGAAGTCATTTCTGATGGAGAAGAGTCTACAGAAAATACAGAAGAACCAGGTAGTGATGGTAGTGACGAAAGTGATGCAGATTTAGAAACTGGAGTTATAGATAACGGAGAACAACAAGAGGATAGAAGTATCATTAAGAGCTTATTAGACGAAGGTTCGCTGAGTTTTGCGGATAGAGTATCCAGGAGATTAAGCGCACTAGTCTCTCCTATACCTCAGGAAGTTGCCGCATTCTTGCCGTACGGTGTCATTGCATTCTTAGCTATTTTAGCACTAGTTTATGGCTATGAAGCTTATAAAGAAATTAAAATTAGAAATAGAGCCAAGGCAGCATACGAAAAATATAACGAAACAAAAGAAATGAAAAACAACTTCATCAATATCATTTCTCATTACCTGAATACGCCACTAACATTAATGAATTCCACGCTAGAATTAGCTGAAACTGAACAAAAAATACCTAAGAAAATTACTGGAGGTGTTAAAGAATCGTTAGAAAAACTTTCACTACATATCACTGCCCTAGTAAATGGATCTAAAGGTATGCTTGAACGTAAAGAATCGCTAACTGTATTTAGCGCTACTAAAAACCAGCCAACCAATATACTGTCCTTCAAAGTCTTGGCACCAATATTGGGAGTTTTTGTTGTTGTTCTGTTTATGAATGCTGCATTTATATCAGGTGACAAATATGATTCGAGTCTTACTAATACCGCGTTTCAAGTAGCATTTTATGCTATGAGCACAGCCGCCTTTATATTTGCATTTAGTACTTATAGAACTCAAAGAAGCACCACTCAACTAATCGAAAACCAACTTAACGCCGAAAAAGAATTAGCTGATTCACAGTCCGCGTTTATAAAAAATGCTAGTGAAACTCTAGAAAAAGACGCATTAAGTATACAGAAGGTTTCAGCACCAATAGGATCTGTAGAAATTGGAAGGATATTCAATAAAGGATTGACGTCTCTGAAGAGTACGGCATTCAGGCTAACTTATATTAATATTCTTACAGAAAGTGATGGAATTAGAACTATTGGCGAACCAACCATAAGCGAATCTTTTAATGAAGTTGTGAATAGCTACAGTGAACTAATAGAAAAGTCTAAGATTGAGCTAAATACAGAGCTTGATGAGGGATTAACAATTAGAGTAGACGAAGAAGGATTCAAATACATCATCAGGTCTACCTTAGATAATGCAATCAAATTCAATAAAGAAGGCGGCAAAATTGACCTTACCGTTAAACGAATCAAAGATGAGATAGTAGAGTTTAAAATAAGTGATACAGGTAGCGGAATACCAAAGGATAAAATAGATAAAATCTTAGTACCATTTATTAGAGCAACTGACGTTTTGGAATACAATTACGAAGGATTTGGAATAGATCTATATATTGATAAGCTAATAGCTGATCAAAACGGCGGAAAACTAAAAATAACTTCAGAAGTAGGCAAGGGCACTACAGTCAAGATAACCCTTCCAACAAAGCTGTAGTCATATTTTAATCTTGTGGTTATCGAGTTTTATGAATTGTATTCAGAAGTTTACTCTTATAGGCAGCTGGTATTAAGAGTTTAGAAACCCAGGAGTTACGAACTTAAAAGCGCCACAAAATGTGACGCTGTTAAGTTGGTGATCTCAAGGGGAATCGAACCCCTATTGCCAGGATGAAAACCTGGTGTCCTAACCGTTAGACGATGAGACCTCGTCATTGTGTGATGATTATCTCACTAAAACAGTCAGAAAAACAAGTTTACTGACTCTTTAAGTGAGATAATCAAGCCGACTCCTCTCAATTTCGAGAATCCTCTCTCGAAATTGTCTAGCTGCAAATGTTATCCGAGTTATTTTAACAGAGGTGA
>JAUIKH010000054.1 GCA_030430915.1 bacterium
GAAGTTACATCTGCTTTAAGCGAAAACTCTACAGTTGTGGTAAGAATCACACCCGGTGAAGGCTTTCTTAATCATGAACCAGATAGTTCAGAAAAAGCTTTTGCGAAAGCTCTATATTTTAAGTGGAATGGGATTGATGCTTATAATCTTTATCAAGAGGTGAAGTTAAAAAATCCTGCATCTCCAATTAAGGTTCTGGTAGCAGATGATGGTACATTAGTAACTATAGACAATTGGTATTCAACTGGTTCTGGAAAATTTATTGTAATTTATGCACCTAATGGTGAGTTAATTAAGGAATACGAACTAGCGGAGCTTTTTCCAAATAAGATCGATTTTGATAAGTTGGGCCGTAGCGTATCTTCCATTCAATGGCGTTGCTTAGAGTTGGAGCCTGATTTACGTTATGGCTACTTATATGTACCTCATGTTTTAGGTGGTAGCTTACGCTTCAACTTAAAAACAGGAGTTTTAGATAAAATTCAACCTGACAGTACTTGTAAATAGCACTGCTAACAAGCGCATATGCGGACGTTAAGTGCTCCGACGAAAGAGAGGTTAAATTGAAGCGTAGTGTTCAGTTTAAAATATATTTGGTTTTGTTAATCTTATGCATCATAGGCTACCAGTTCCAACATACAACCATTGATGATTTCTTTGTTAATCCGTTTTATATTGGTAGCGTGGTGCTTGGTATTCTATCAGTAATTAAAACTTTAGGTTATACCTGCCAAAAGTGTCATAGAAATCAGGTTATGCAAGCTTTTTACAAATATCGCTTACCATCATCAAATTGTTATAACTGTGGTCACGATATTGATCAAAATCGCACCTAACTATGTAATAACGCATGGGCTAGTAACGCTTGGCTTTGTTCGTACCTCACAAATTTTAACTAAGGATTTTCGCCGGTTAGGCAAGGAGTGCATCTAATGAATAAGTTATTAGCTCTTGTGGCATTTGTCTGCTTGAGTGGCTGTGGCATGTCCGATGAAGAAAAGATCCAAGAATTTAAGTCTCGGTGCTTACAGTATTCATCTGAATTTATTATTGATAACTCAGCTGTTGGAGAAGTAAATCTTGGTGAACACTCATTTGGCATTCGGGCTAACATAGCGAGCCAAAAAGTAATATCTGGTGGGCATGACTCTAATATACCTATTGGTTCTGCAGATCTTCCAGTGTTAGATCAGATATACGGACCTTCATACGTATTGCAACGGCTACTATTGGAGCCAACTAATATTAGTGAAGTGCGGTACAAATATAATAGAAAAAATGGAAAGCTAGAATCGCAAAGTTGCTATGAAAATACTCGGATCTCAGTAAAAACTGTCGAACAAGCTAAACAAACGTTTCTAGGGAACTGTGATATTACTCGAGTTCATGATGACGATTACCTAGCACGATACAACATACTTTACGCATATGGTGAAGTTGATGAATATGAGATCAGGCCATTTATGTTTTGGGTAAATGACCGAGCTTCAGGTCAAGTATTAGCAGAGCAGATTTCTTTTCAGTTGTTACTTGGTGGTCTATCTGGTGAAAACAAAGTGCTGAAAGCATGGGGGGGCGCTCAAAGTGTAAGAAGTTGTAATCTGTCACCTCCAGATCAGCTTGTTAAGCGGGTTTTTCGCAAAAATACCTAACACTATTAGCCGTTAAAGGCGTTAGCACACTTCACCCTACAGCGAACTAAATGATATGGAATATTTAAATGAAATCTGTCTGTAAAACAATCTTTTTAGGGCTTTCTTTAGTGGCAGTGATGTCTTGCTCTGATAGTGTTCAACAAGCCGATCCTGATTTTGTTCCTAAGAATATTAAAAAGACGTTTTTGCAATCTAATAGCCCAGTGGTGTTTATTGATGAGGCTCATAATAATTTTCTGACAAAAAATGGTCGATACAAGCCTTTTGCGCAAGTTCTGTCTAGTGATGGTTATACGGTCAAATCTAGTAGTGAAAAGTTCACTTTAGCGTACTTGCAGCAAGCGAATATATTGGTGGTAGCCAATGCGCTAGATAAAAATAGACGCGACTGGACTCCCCCGTTCACAAATGCATTTAACAGTAGTGAAGTTGAAGCCGTTAAACAGTGGGTAATACAGGGAGGCTCTCTTTTTTTAGTTGCCGATCACACCCCTTTTCCAAAAGTGATAGAGAATCTAACTTCTGCTTTTGGCTTTGAATTTAGTAATGGTCATGTTCGTGATGCGTTGTTTCGTATCGATGATAAATCCCTTGCGGAACATTCGATTACCCAAGGTGACTCTCAATCAGAGCGAATCACTCAAGTTAAGTCGTTTGGTGGTTCTGCTTTTCAAATACCAGCGAAAGCACAACCTCTTTTAACTTTGGGTAAAAGGGCAACGTCTGTCGTGCCAGAAATTCCTTTTCAAATAAATGCGAAAACTCCTAGGGTATCAATCAATGGTTGGCATCAAGGCGCTGTTTTGGAAGTAGGAGAAGGGCGGGTTGCGGTGTTTTCTGAGGGCATGATGTTCTCGTCACAATTTGTAGCTGCAACAGGAAAAAAATACGGTTTAGAATCTAATGACGCGGAACAAAATGAACAATTTTTACTAAACATTATGCACTGGCTGTCAAAACAAATGTAACCGGTATTTGTGCTATATATGCTAGTAAGTCGTTTAAAAGGATATGCTGTTCGCTGTAGCCGGTGCGACAAACCAGCTTTAACTCTTTTCGGCAAGCTAACTAACAATCATATTTCTAGCTGTGTATTTTCTTCATACATTAAAAACTTGAGTTA
>JAUIKH010000055.1 GCA_030430915.1 bacterium
TGCAGAAAGCTTACGAAGAGTTAATTTGGATGGCTAAAGCCTTAAAAAACGCTAAAAATATCTAGTTCACCTCTGTAATAAGTATTCAAAAAATGCTATAGTAAAATTATTAAAAATATTGGGATGTCGCCATCCGCTGTCCAGCGGAGGTAAGGCACGTGGTTCTGGTCCACACATTCGGGTGAGAAATGCTGGTCAGTACTTCGCAAGACCGGAAACTGATTTCAAACTTGTTTGAAGTAAGTTGAGGTGGGGCCGAGACCCGGCTGAAGCTCGCTTCACCGAGATCGTGGCGAGAACAAGTTCGAACCCAAAGTACGTTATAATTTAAAATAATGGGATGTCGCCAAGTGGTAAGGCACGTGGTTCTGGTCCACGCATTCGGGGGTTCGAATCCCTCCATCCCAGCCAAACAGAACGCATGTATTATTCTGCAGCATTAATACTATGTTAGGCTTTTTTGTACCAATTTATGTAGCTATTCAGTAATTCTTTAAGTTTTGGATCAAAAATAATGTTTAGTTTCTGCTCTAACTGCAATATCTGCTCTAATAGGTTTTCTTCATGTTGCCAGTAACCCCCAAATTGTATATCCAGTAGATCTTCCTCATTATTATGTATGCTTATGTATAAAGCCATACCAGCATATTTATCTAATGTTTTTTTGGAAAACTTTCTCTTCGCATACTGAAAGGCCATTACATCCAGGGCGGGTGCAGTCAAATTTATTGTTTTTAAATAAATACCTGTGACTTCAGATAGGTTAACAGTTGTTGTTTTTTGCTGAACTTTATAAACAATATACTTTTCAGAAATTGTAAGGTTATATTTCTTCATACTATTCTTGACAAGTGCATACACCCCAATCAATACGAGCCCTGTAAAAATAAAGGCGCTAAAAAACATAATCCACTGTACACTAAACTGAAATATAATACTTATGATACATAAAATTGTGAAAAAACTAGTAAGACAATAGCCCAGTATTTGGACTACTTTGATATGTTTTGCTGACATTGTATAGGTTGTTTCTTGATTCATAATTAATTTCCTTCCAGCTATTTTTACGCTATCACCACAGTGGCTTTAGGTGTAATTATAATGCAAGAAATACACTTAGCATAGCTATCTTTAATGTGAGTTAAGTCAAATTCATCATCCGAGGAGGTGGCAGATGCTAGATAAGCATCTTTTTTAAGTTGGCGAAATTTTACTAAATCTAAAGCCTGAGAACCTGTTGCGCAAAATATTACATCACACAGCCAGAAGGTTTACTTTGGATACGTATAGCTATAAGCTATGTGTAAACACAAGGAGGTTCATATGGAATTATTAAAAACAATCGAGGACTCATTAGCTCCGCTTTTCAAGCAGCCTGAAATGCCAGATGGAGGGAAAAAGTGGTTTGTAAAGTATTTACCAATCTTGGCTTTAATAGGGGGAATTTTACAGGCAATTTCTGCACTATTACTGTGGCAAGCATGGTATGTAGCAGACAATTACTTGGGTATTGCAAACGATATAGCAAGATCATACGGCGCACAAACATCGTTAGGCAGACCTGCAGCACTATGGTTTTGGCTAGCACTTACTAGCGTTGTGATAGGCGCAGTTATATTACTTATGGCCTATAAACCATTAAAAGAAAAACAGAAAAAAGGCTGGGACTTACTTTTACTTGGATCTGTCATTAATGTAGTTTATGCTGTCTTGCTTATTTTTGTAGGTAGTGGATACGGAGGAGGATTCAGTAACTTTATATTTAGTTTGATTGGTAGTGCAATAGGCTTTTGGATTCTATTTCAGATTCGCAAAAGTTATATTAGCTCCAAAAAATCGGATGTAAAATAGGATAGTTCTACATTTGATTCAAAATAAGCTAGTCTATTGCTTTGCCGACAGCTTCTGAAATACTTTCATAACCATCTCGTCGTAGTAGCTTTACTAAGCCTCTGTTTATCTCGCTAATTTGTTGCGGACCTTGATATATCATGCCTGTTATTATTTGTATCAATGTAGCACCGTTCAATATTTTTTTGTAAGCGTCTTCAGCTGTAAAAATTCCGCCACAACCAATTAGTGTAAATTCATCTCCAACACTCTTACGAATATATCTAAGCTGATTATTGGCAAGTCCTTGTACAACTTTGCCGCTAAGACCTCCATTTTCAGGCAGTTTAGTCTCGACAATATCTGGATTATTGCGGTTTTTTGTAAGGTTTGATGTTATGAAACCATTAATTTTATGTTTTCTAGACAACTCAATTATTGAATCTAACTCACTGTTGCTCAGATCAGGTGACAATTTAATGTAATGTGGCTTGTTAACTTTAACCTTATTAAGTGCTGTTAAAAGACTATCCAAGCTTGTTTTGTCAGTAAAAGGCTGGCCGCCGTACGCATTAGGGCAAGATATGTTTATCGTTACATAGCTACCAACGTTTTTCATATGCTTGTAGGCTTTAACGTAGTCTTTTATGCCAGATTCCATTTTAGCTGTTTTAGGGCTGTTGGTCTTTGCGATACTAACGCCTATAGGTAGACTCAATTTTTTATTTTTTAAACGTTTAGCTATAGCCTCTGCTCCATCATTCATTAAGCCATAGTAGACAACAAGAGATTTTGACTTAGGCAATCGCCATAGTCTTGGTTTGTCATTACCAGGACAAGGTTCACCTGTAATTGATCCAATTTCTTCAAATCCAAAACCTATTAGCGGTGTAAGTGTAGTCAATTGCGCATTTTTATCAAAACC
>JAUIKH010000056.1 GCA_030430915.1 bacterium
ACATCACCATCAATGTCGATACTGGGGTCCTCACTAACCAGACCTGACACCACCACACTTTTACCGTAGTAATTGTCGTATGTAGAAAAGCTATTTAGAGTTACACTCCCGCGCCAAAGACCAAAAACAGTTCCAGACAATAGCATTAGAACCACAGCTAATAGTCTCTTGTTTATCAAGCTCACTATGAACAAACAGGTAGAACCAATTACCCATTCGATACCTAAAAATATTTTAAAATTTAGAAATAAGCTTAAAACCGTTCCTGCCAAAATACCAACAGATGCTGCTGCTAGAAGCCATGAAATGTGATACTTTTTAACCTTCATCTACTTCTTCAATCGGCAATCGCTGCTTGCTACAACCATTTAGTATTCTTTGCATTGTGGCCTTTTCAGCCTCTGTTACCCATAACCCATACTTTTTCTTAACCGCTATCTGTCTAGCCACATAACGGCATCTGTAATTTTTATTACTAGGTAGCCAAGTCGCTGCATCACCGTCGCCTTTTTGCTGGTTAGCCTGACCATAGACTGCCAATAGATTGAGAGAGTCGTTGGCAAAAAGTAAACGTGCATCTTCATCCAATGTCTGTGCTCCTTTTTGCCAAGCATCAGACAATGCTACTACATGATCAATCTGCACTTTATCACTGGTAGACTTACCTCTTGTAAATTCTACTTCTCTGCCAGTATAAGGATCCTTCAAGACTCCTTGCACAGCCACACAACCATCGTTTGATATAGAGATATCTACTAGATCACGCTGCAAAATCAGATTCCTAACGTCGCAATTATTAATTTTTGCCCATCCACTGCCGAACTGAGACCTGGAATAATTTGTTTTCGGTGCTCTACCCTTTACTTCTAGACTATTTAGTGCGTCAATTGCTAACTCTGTTGAAAGTTGTTTGTCAGATAAAACATCAGGCTGGTCAATAGGGATGCTATTCTGGGAATTACTTATTAATACTTGTGAAACTATTATTAGTACTAAAACTAACAACGATACAATTGTTCTTCTTTTGCGCAAAGTATTGCTTGGGATATATTTATTTATCATATTTAGTTAATTGTACACAATCTTAACTAGTTATGTTTATTAATTACGTGCATTGTTTTTTTGTATTGTGCTAAAATTTATAAAAGTGAGATACAAAAAATTTCTAAGGAGTGTTGACCATTACTGATCATTTTGAAACAGGAGCCCATTCTGTTGTTAATCCTGATGAATACAGACTTTCTTTGTTAGTAGGTAACGCGTCTACATTCATAGTAGGTACTACTGAAAAGAATGAAGAACGTCATAGACACGAAGCTCTTTTTTCTGTTCATGATTTTGCTGTAGAATTTGATCTTATTGAATGTGACCCTTTTAGACTGACATTAGACGGCTTTGCAAAATTTGAAGAAATTGACCAAGAGCAAGAACAGACAATTAGAAGAAATTTTCATTCTTTAACTAGGGACAACCTAGAAAGAGTTGTACATTTGAGGGAAATTCATAAGCCCGCTAATGGTTTTTCAGACGTTCCTAAACAATTAGGTGTAGTTACTTTAGGCAATTGTATAGACAGCTAAGAAGAATGTTCCCTGATTTTAATTTTATAATCTAACGCGCTTGATTAATTCTTGTGATATAACCGACAGCTACCTCTTGATGGCCTAGAATTTTTAGAGCACCAACCAATACGTAAATCTCGTTTAACACTTCTTCAGACGCTGTCTTTTCTAGCTTTTTAAATCTACTTTCTATTTCTTTTATAATTTCATTTTTATGATTACTTTTAGCCGATTTACTTTTTTCAATCCCCCCAACAACCTCTAACGATCTAGCTGATTTATCTCGTTTGACCACGTGCCCTCTGGCGATAAGACTATTTACGTGCAAAGCTACTGTTGCGACTGAAGTATAGTTGCAGCCCCTCATAATTTCTCGATAACTCGGACTATACCCATGCTCTGATATAAATTCTTGTAAGTATTCTAGAAGTTGAAACTGTTTTTTGGTTGGTCTTGTTTTATTAGTCATATTTTAATCTCCTTAGTGGTGAGCTGATGTAATGTGTTTGTGAGCTTTTCGCACTTTAGGTTTAACAATTTTTCCACGATGTCTGCTACCTTCTGGGAATACCCATATCTTGTACCAAAAATAGTTCCAAAACGTGAAGAACCCACTAGCAATAAACTGTCCGATTTCCGGCCCCAGACCAAAATACTCTTCCAAAAAATATAGGATTAGATAGTTTAGTAGGAATGCATTTAGAACAGTGTATATAATGTAGCGCTTGGCAGTAAATGCAATTTTTCGGTGTTTTTTAGTACGAAAAACCCAGTACTGTTGCATTAAGAAATTCAGCGTTATACCAACAGCATTGCCGATTACATTAGCCCAGAAAAGACCGATATAGTCATCAAGACCTACAATGATTATGTAGCCACTCCAAAACCAAACACCACCACTGATAAGATACTCAAAAAATTGGACAGCTAATTTCTGTAATCTTTGCTTTTTTTGTTTTTTTGTACGCATTTTGTTCTACCACTGATATACTAACTTATTTCAAAAATAAGCACAAGCACTTGAACTTCATCTACATACTGCACAAGGAACGTCCTTGTACAGTAATGTTTTTGATTGTCCTTTGGTGTAAACTGTTAGTAATATGCCCCTTATGCGAGACTCATCAAAAAACTAGGAGATAACTAACTAGACATGAAACACCATGCTTCTTTAAT
>JAUIKH010000057.1 GCA_030430915.1 bacterium
AACAGACGGAATGTACATATTTAAAGACGGTTATAGAGAAGGTAAACTCCATAGGGTAGATAAACCAGAGACATTAGGAGCTGTTGCAATAGGATGCTCGATTGACGAACGCTCAGATGTTGCTTTTGCGACTGGTGGCAATATCTGCCCAAGAAGTTATGACCCCGAAGATAATGCTTCTGAGAGATGGGTCGAGATGCTTGAGCCTCACCCTGCTCAACCTGACTGGCTAAGTGAAGGGGTTATGGAGCGTCAAGATTGGGGTAACTTTGGGTTCGGAGAAATGCTAAATCGCCTACTGGAAATAGAAGATGGAAAAGAAGCTGAAGTAACTGTAACTGTAATAGCTGGAAGAGTTAAAGATGCCGCCGATGAGGATGGGGAGCGAAAAGAGCTTGAGGCTGAACTAGAGGCTGGTGAAGTAAACCTCAAAGAGCTTGTTGATTTAGCTGGAAAATGGGCATTTGCTGATGAAGATGGACGGATTAAAGTTGGCGTTGAACACGCCGTTGAGATGGCAATACAGTTCGGTGAACATCACGCTATAATTAGTCATTCTGGCAAGGTTATCGTCGATAGGTGGGCTAATTATGCACGCATAGCCCAGAGCGGAAGCTCTGACAAGTTACTAAGTGAAGCACTCCCTACTTTGCCAGACAGCTACAAAGAGGCTGTAAGCGGCTTGGTTGAGCTTTAACAATACTGGTTCTATTCACTGTCGGTAGTTACTACCAATAGTCGCTATCTAGCAGGCTGTAAGATACGGTAAAGGTCTTTCAGTTCAGATATAAACTGGTTCCACGCAAAATTTCGGTAGTTCACCATGTAAAAAGACTAACAAAAGGTTAGTCTTTTTACATGTTTACAATGTTTCCAGTATCCATTTTATTAGAATTTAAATTGTTAGAAATACATGTGGTATTTTGAGTGCTGTCTTTACTTGTGGTAATTTGATGCCAAGAATAAAGTTACAAACCTACGATGTTTGTCGGTTTAACTAAGTAATTGTTATCTTGAAGCTATAATATAAAGCTGACTAGTTTTACTGATGAAATCAAATTTGACATATTTGGTAACAAATCAATATTTAATATTAATTCATATAACTGTGTATAGTTTTAATATTTATTTATCTAGCTGTATTTTGTTGCCCAATGCATACATAAAAATACTTAGGTCTATCAGTCTTGCTATGTTTTTATGTATTCTCTAAGGTATTGGGTATTAAAAATTCTTTACAAATACAAATTTTAAATCAAAGACCTTTATTCGCGGCTTGTTCCAAGATGCATTCAGCTGCAGCTCTAGAGCCAGAAGCTCTTAAGTGTATACCTCCACCCAATCCGTTTGAGCCAAGATCTAGTGGAACAATATATTCTGGTTTCATTGAATCTATTCCGTCAGAGTTAGATTTATTAAGAACACTTGAACAATCAATGTTGTTAGGTTTGCCAGATTGTAGTTGGTTTAGTTCAGCAATTTTAGCATTTGATTCTTGTGAAAGGTTTACACCTAGTAAAGATCCGCTATTTTTTATTCTAAAAGTAGTAACATTAAAGTAATCAACGTCTATAGAATTCAGTGTGTCTCCCAGATGTTCTTGTGCTTCATACACTTCTGAAGCAGGTATGCCATCTCCAAGGTCGCGACCACCACATTGATTTATTACAGAAATTTTTGCATCAGGATTGTCATTTTTTAGTTCAACAATTGGCCCTATTACCCTGCCCTCTAAATTAGTAGGGTTAACCATTCCTTGTGCATTTTTTGCCATGTTCACTACTTCTGTACTGCTGTCAATTCTTTCTTCATATGCATCGGCGAGACCAAATTTTTCTAATCCGTTACCGTCGTACCCGTCATCTTCATTTCCTTCTATGCCATCCACAAAATCACCTACTGTATTCGAGTCACATAGCGCTACTATAATGTCAGATTCAATTTCTATAAGATCTTCAGGTAGAGTAGTTGTAGTTTCACCTGGATTTGATGGACTTTTTGGAGTGCAAGCTGCTAAAGTCACTCCAGATAGAACCATTACAGCTGCTTTTCTTAATACGTTTGTCTTTTTAGTCACCTCTTCAATAGATGAAGGTACTGTTTCGAAATTTTTTATCATGCACTTTTCCTTGTTTACTTAAGCTATCTATATAATAATAATAACATAAATCAATAAAATATGTAACAGTCTTTTCTCTATTTAGTGTATTTGAATAAAAGCAAAGTCTATTAACTGTATTTTAATTTGTATAACTAAAGATCGATAATATGTTCTTTTGCTACAAAGGTTTAGTCTATTACGTGTCTATTATAATAATAGAATAACTGAATCAATAAAGTTGTTTTTTTTAGCATAAATAGTATTCTGGATACAGAAGGTGTAGAGCTGTTTAATGCAGAATTTGATAAGAAGTAAAAAGTTAAAAGAGTTATCATATCCGCTTTGGGTATTAATTGCCCAAGTAATAATTCTTGCATTTTTCTTGTTTACTGTTTTTAAGGTGTTTGCAGGCCCCGCCCCGTTAACAGACCCGCCAATAGTAGAAACAACTCCTGCAACCAATGTCACACTAGACCAGGCCACTTTAAATGGTCTAGCTTCGCCACGAGAAATAAGCGAACGTGGTTTTGAATACGGACTTACCACAAGCTACGGTCAATCTGTTATTGATAGTAGTCCA
>JAUIKH010000058.1 GCA_030430915.1 bacterium
CTAGTACGAACTCCTGAGGCGTAGCCATCAAAGTGTCAAAAGTACTTATAGCCAAATGTTCCAGATTTTCAGTTTCTAGACCAATACTAGCAATTCTAGATCTCTCAATCATTGATTAAGTCCTTTTATTTTTTACATTCTCTATAACTTATAACAATATTCTGAAGTACAGGATACGCTAAGGCAAGCATTAGCACGATAGAATTTTTAAAATTTATGTTTAATGCCTGATTTCGCAGATAGTACTTGAATGTTGTGAGGTTTAAGAGATTTTTCTAGTAGACCTTGAAGCCATTCACGAGCTTGCTCATGATAATGCCAATCATGAATCGGCAAGACGTATTCTGGTTTTAGCTCAATCACCTTGTTTATGGAATCTCCTGTTTTACCCCATGGCCCTATAAAAGGCATTGCTAGGACTTTTTTAGTTTCAGAAAAACTTTGAGAATCTCCAGGATGAGTAAATAAATCTTTGAAATGATAACCGTTTTCACTCGGAGGTTTTGAGCCAGGAATTGGTAGTTGCTCGTGAGGTGAGGTGAATTTTACCGTACACATAGACTCATCTCTAACCAATACATCAATACCAGAATTATTTATTTTATCGGCAATTTCTTGATTACATATCACATTAGCATCGGGAAATTTTGCTACCAGCCTACTTAACATATCTATGTCGAAATGATCCGGATGTTCGTGCGTATAAATAATTCTATCAACATGCTCTACGCCATCTATTAAATCTTGATCTGACCAAACACCGGGGTCAAACAGGCCAATCCTGTCCTCTGTTTCAACCAATACGCATGAATGCCCTAACTTGGTTATGAGCATTATAGCTCCTCAGGTTTACGTCGAGTTTGCTCGGTCGTATCACGATCACGGACTGTAACTGTTCCGTCCTCCAAAGTATCAAAGTCTACGACAACGCAATATGGTGTACCGATCTCATCCTGACGACGATAGCGTTTACCTATGTTTCCGTTGTCATCCCACATGATAGCTCCATGTTTTTCTTTCAGTGCTTTATAGACTTCTTTAGCTTTAGCTACCAATTCTGGCTTGTTCTTAAGTAGTGGAGATACACAAAATTTTACCGGAGCAATATGCTCTGGCAGCTTCAAGAATATACGTTCTTCTCCGTTTTGTTCATCTTTAGAATACGCACTAACCAAAACTGCCATTACTAATCTTTCTACTCCAAAGCTAGGCTCAATAACATGCGGAACAAATGCTTCACCACCGTCTTTTGGCCTGTATTCCATTTTCTTGCCTGAGCTATTTTGAATATTCATTAAATCGAAATCTGTACGATATGCTAAACCTAATAACTCATCTTTGCCATGTGGGTATTCGAACTCATAGTCTATTGTTCGTTTCGAATAATGGGCCAATTCATCATCTGGCACTTCAAGCTCGTGAAGTGAGTCAATATTTACTCCAGATTCTTTTAAGAAAGATTTTATATCTGTACGCCACTTTTCAAAATGCTTTTCCCAGCCTTCGGAATGAATAAAATACTCTATCTCCATTTGTTCGAATTCACGCGAGCGAAATACAAAATCTCTAGGACTAATTTCGTTTCTGAACGCTTTGCCCTGCTGAGCAATACCAAATGGAACATCAGGATACAAAGTGTCTACTACATTTTTATAGTTTGTGAATATACCTTGAGCTGTTTCAGGTCTTAAAAAACTAATGTTATCCTCATTTTGTACTGGCCCTACATTAGTCTTAAACATCATGTTGAATTGTCTAGGATCACCAAAACTATTTTTAGTACCACAAGTTGGACACTTTGATTTATCAATGTGATCTTCCCTAAATCTAGATTTACAGTTTGAACATTCAACTAATGGATCAGTAAATGTGTCGACATGTCCACTTGCCTGCCATACTTTAGGGTTCATAAGAATTGATGCATCCACTCCAAATATATCATCACGTTCTTCTACAAACGTTTGCCACCATAGATTCATGAGGTTTTTCTTTAGAACTACACCTAGTGGACCATAATCCCAAGTTCCAGATAAGCCTCCATAAACTTCGCTACCTTGAAAAATGAACCCTCGTCTTTTACATAACGACGTTATATCTTCTAGGCTAACTTCTGTTTTTTTACTGCCTTCACTCATTAATTTAAGTATACCAGAACTGTTAGAAAATATTTAGAAAGCCTGAGACTTAAGCTATAAGTAATGAACACATTGATTGAGCAGTGATTTAACGTCATTTGAAAGTTTTATAGAACCTTCAACATGTATTAAATTTTCTGGCTTTGTAACCTTTTCTAGCAATCTTAAAAACTTTATATGATTTGGATTATATTTACCTTTACTGTGAGCAATAAAACCCATATCTTCAAAGCTGAAGTTATAACTTGTAGACTCAATAAAATTATTGCCGGTCGCTTGTTTATCAAGATTTATATTTATCCCAGACAAACTTAGCAACCTCATATAAAACCATGATTGTAATATTGCAGACTTCTCAGTGTGTTCGTCTAACGACATAAACGAATTATTAATCAGCTCAAAATACTCTTCTGAACACGATTGTTCTGTGTTTTTATCAATCAATTTTAAAAACTCGTAAGCCATCATAGTGGCTTCTATATTTTCTACAATTTTTCTGTAATGCTTATTTAG
>JAUIKH010000059.1 GCA_030430915.1 bacterium
TTTCAGTTTCATAATATGCTAACTTTCTAAGAAGACTACGTTCAGAGTCTTCATAGCCCGAACTTTCCAACGCAATAATGCTACTATTTGCTTTTCTTAATATTGATCGTGCTCTAGCATGTGCATACTGTAAATATGGGCCTGAGTTGCCTTCCATCGCAATTGATTCCTGAGGGTCATATATAATGTCTCCGCCAATCCTGTTTTTGACTAGAGCGTATTTAACAGCAGCTAAAACAACCTCTTCATTTTCAGCCTGCTTATTTTGTTTACCTGCAGCACGTGCCGCCTCAAGAATATCAAAAGCACTAAGAATATTACCTTTTCTAGAGCTCATTTTTTCACCACCAACCAGTTTTAGAACTCCGTGAGTTAAATGCACTGTCCTATTTGCAGGCTCAGGCGCAAATTGCTCAATACTTTTTATCACGACCTGCATGTATTGTGATTGCTCATTTGCTGTGATTATTATTGATTTATTAAACTTGTAGTCCAGCCATTTAGTTAGGCTAAGGCCTACATCTTTTGCTTCATATGTTGGAATACCTTCTGAATTAATAAACACTCGTTTGTGAAGTCCATGATTCTCTCCGTCAAAAATTACAGCACCATCACTTACTTCATACACTCCAGCTTTTAACTGCTCTACTACGGTGTCATATCCCAGCTTTGTAACTTCACTTTCGGGAATAAATCTGTCGAATTCATGTACCTGGAGCTCATCGTATAGTTTTTTGAAAAAAGCATAGCTGTTGTCTCTAAGTAACCAATAAATTTGTGCAATGTTTGATTTATGATCATCTTCTTTATGAATTGTATAGATCTTTTTGTTTATTCCTATTATTTCAGCTTTTGATTTTTCATCCTCAGCATAGGCCGTATTTCCTTGAACATATTTCTGACCCATCCAAACAGCTCTATCAGATTCAGGTATCAGTTTAACTTTACCTACATCATCACCAACCTCTTTTGTTATTGCCCACATACATTTAGCAACATGAAGCCCTACATCGCCTCCGTAATTCAGCCGAATAGTTTCTGCCCCTGCATTCTCTAATAATCTAGCAATTACATCTCCGACTAAAGTCGTATACAAATGTCCTGCGTGTAATGGCTTAAAGGGGTTCGGGTCTGAATACTCTACTAGGATTTTTTCACCACTTAACACCCCCTTAGGCTTAGCCTGGATGGCATCCGTTAGTGCTTTATCTGTCATAGTAATGTTAATAAATCCAGGGCCAGCAATTTCACAAGCTTTAAAATCCTCTTCTTTCCCAAAAGCTTCTATAAGCTTTTCCGCTATTTCTCTAGGGTTTTGTTTTAAAGGTTTACTAAGCTGCATAGCCACATTAGTCGAGATATCTCCAAATTTTTCTTCTGGAATAGACACGCTAGGTTCAATGTCTACTTGAAAAACATCCATAACTGCCTGTTTAATCTTTTGTTTATACGTGTCTAGCATGTGTTTGAGTATAGCAAATCTTATTTGAGGTATAATAGGGCTTAAATGGAAGACCCAACAAGACTAGTAGTTGACGCTGTCAGAGAATTAATGAGTAAGTTAGCAAAGCTCATAAATAGACTTTCAGGTGGTAAAGTTAAGCCTTCTCATATAACTACGGTTTCAATTCTTGGACATATACCAATTGCAGCGGCACTTTATTACGGAGAGCCCATAAGTGCAGCGGTTTTAATAATAATTTTTGGCTTAATGGATTCTCTAGATGGTGCATTAGCACGGGTCCAGAAAACAACTTCAAAATTTGGCATGTATTACGATGCAACCTCCGATCGTCTTAAAGAAATAATAATATACTGTGGTTTAGCTGTTTACATTGCTAACTATCTGCCACAGGCAGGCGCTTGGTTAGTTGTAGCAGTTGCAGGCAGTTCTCTGCTTGTTAGTTATACAAAAGCTAAAGGAGAGATGGCGATATCAAGTTCAAAACATGATAAACAAGCTTTAAATCGTGCATTTAGCTCCGGTATAGCCCGATATGAGATTAGAATGGCCATGTTGGTAGCAGGTCTGTTATTCAGTACAACATTGCTCCTACCCATTCTGAGACTTATATTGGCCTTAAATGTTATGACTGCAATCATGAGGTTTTTCCAAGTTTCAGACATACTAATTGAAGAAGACAAAAAAAATGATAAAAATTGATTTACACAATCACTCTATTAATTCTCCTGACGGCAACATTACAAAAAGTCAGTACAAATTAGCTTTAAAAAATTCATTTTTAGATTGTATTGCCATAACAGATCATAACGAAATAGAATTCGCTCAAAATATGAATAAAGAGCTTGGAGATTCAATAATAGTTGGTGAAGAAATAACTACAAATCAAGGTGAAATAATTGGGCTGTATTTAAACAAGCTCATAGAACCAAATTTAGATATTGATACAACAATTGAAAAAATTAAGTCTCAAGACGGACTTGTTTATGTGCCACACCCATTTGAAACAGTTCGCAGTGGTATAAGCAGAGAAACTTTGTACAAAATAGTCGAAAAGGTCGACATAATAGAGTCATCAAACGGCAGAGCTGTGTTTCAAAATTATGGAGCTGAGGCAGAAGTTATAGCAAAGAATTCTAATATACCTCATGCTGCTAGTAGTGAT
>JAUIKH010000020.1 GCA_030430915.1 bacterium
TGGTGGCGGTACTGCTGGTGCCGAATCAGGATTTATGACTACAGGAGGTGGCTGTAAGTGATCTTCGTCTTCTTTTTTCTTTTTGTCTTCCTTTGAATGAGCTGGCTCTTCAGGTTTAGGCTCGGGAGTAGTCACAGGAGATACTACGGTTGTTGGTGAGCTGCTTGGTGGTATTGATGAAGCAGGAGGAGCGGGTTCTGGGTCTGACTGCACTGGAGGCACAATTGGAGGCTGTTGTAGATCAGCAGAAGGCACAGTTGCTTGATTATTACTTTTTACATGAGGACTTCCTACTGACTTTTCAAGATCTTCAAGTGTTTGACCGTTCAAGTTATTATTGGCAGGAGGAGAGACATTTTGTTGATTTTGAGGGGGAGTAAATGACTGAGGTTGGGCCTGAGGCTCAGAGGTAGCCTTAAATTGACTATTGTTTGGTGGCTGACTTGGCTGCTGAAAAAAATTATTACTATCTTGAGTGGTAAGTGGTGTATTATTGGCTGCGCTATTTTGAGGTGCTAAGCCAGTTGATTGCGCTTGAAAGCCTGAGTTTTGAGAATTATTAATAGGTTGCTGGGCGTTATCTCCTGATTTAGATAGTGGTTCAATATTTTTTATTGAATGGTTTAAGGTGTTTCCATTTTCATGACCCCTATCATCAGGCTCAAGCCCACTTACGGGAGTTTTATTACTGCCGTCGTTTTGTTCTTGTGAAGTGTTCGACAAATATGGTCTGTCTAAATTATTTTCTGTGTCGTTTGCTTGTTGATTATTTTCGGCAGTATTATTCTCGCCTTCCTTAACTTGAGGCAATTCTTGGTCTTGATGAACGTCTAAGTTTCCATACTCATCAATGTGTATTTTTTGTATACTTGCGTCGTCTTCATCATGAGCTATTTCAAGCATTCCATCAGTCGAATTATTTTTCTTCTCTTCCGGCTTAGCAATAGTTAGAGGCTCGACTGGAGGAACTTCTTCTAGTTTCTCAGCGATCAATTGCTGATTAGCGCCTGCTGTCATAAGTTTTGAGCTTAGTGACAATACTCTAGGAGTAGTCTTATCATTTCTAAACCTATCGGTCTCTGCAACCATTCCGGTCATTAGGGCTGTAGCAATTTGCCCATCTAAGACCCTGTCACCTAATGACTCTGTTATTCCAGAAATCATTTCTGAAATACTGCTAGCCTGGGCTTCGTGCCAATTTATTGAGCCAATATCACTGACAACCTGTTGTTTTGTTACTCCGATAATCGTTGCGTCATGGAGTATTCTGCCGTGAGCGGTGACAGCTTGATCGAAATCGTTTTTATTGACCACGCCAAGAGCAACCACAACATCAACATTAAAGTCACCCTGACTAAATTCTAAATCTCTATCGGATATAGACGTTTTATATGGCGTAATAAATATCCGAACCACGTTATCTTCTACTTTATATCGCAGCTTGTCAGCTTTAGATTTATCTAAAGATATAATAAAATCTCTTAAACTGTCTGTATTGCTTTCGATAGCCATCTCAGGCTGTAAAAATTCAATAGTTGATGGTACCTGGCCACTGAAAACAGTAGTGGCATGCTTATTCATACGATTTAAAATTAAAGTTAGCGCAACAGCAGCAGTAAGCTCATCAACAGACGGACTACTTTTAACAGTAACCATCACATTATTGGCTTTTTTCAGTGCTTCAACTACTTGTTTTGTTGTTGGGTTTTCCATTGATTTTTTGATTTTTATAATTTACTTCGGAATAATATCATGCTTGTGCTATATTGTCCAACACTTTTTTATTTAAAAATACTCATCACTACTTGACAAACTAACATTATCTATTTACTTATTTGAATAACTTCGGTATAATTACCTGAATATTCACATTATAAAATCTTTAATCAGCTTGACCAGTTCAAGCAAACCATAAGGAGTGATACCAGTAAATGCCAATTATTAAATCAGCCAAGAAGCGAGTAAGAGTTGCACACAAACAAAGTGTGCAAAATGCTAAAACCAAGAAGAACCTAAAGAGTTCGATTAAATCATTTTTCTCAGCTCTAGAAGAAGGAAAAAAAGTTGACGAAGCACAAAGCAAAGCACAGAGCGCAATAGATACAGCTGTCAAAAAAGGTGTTTTGAGCAAAAATAAGGCCGCAAGAAAGAAAAGCCAACTTAACAATAAAGCTAAAGCAGTAAATGGCGGCAAGAGAAAACCAGCGACCAAAACTAAGCCAAAAACTGCTAAGAAATCAACTGCAAAAAAGACCCCTGCTAAGAAGACAGCTACCAAAACTGCTGTTAAAAAGCCGTCTACTTCAAAAGCTAAGAAGTAGTTTTACTTTAGCTATATTTCAAGTAAATAAAGCTCCACTGCTGAATCAGCATCAGCAGTGGTTTTTATTTTGGCATCTAACTCGCTAAGATCGATTATCAATTTCTTTAGCTTTTGTTTTCCTATTTTTCTAGCTAGATTTAGTGACTTAGATGCCGTAAAGCTAGACTGCCCCATTGAACGTAAGGTAGCTTCATTTTGTGGCTCAGCAAACACCGCTTGAGCCACAGAGTGCAGCTGCCAGGTTAACATTGCGATAATATACTGAGGTTCAACCTTCTGTTTCCTTTGCTTTCTATATAAGTTCACCGCTTTATCTTTTTCCTTATTAAATGCAGCATCAAGCAGATTAAATATTGAACTTTGAGCTGAAACATCCGTTAATAATTTGATGGTTTTCTTGTTTATTTCTGGATTGAATATTACTAATTTTTCAATCTCCCGCGCTAATAACATCTGATTTACGCCTACTCTATCTACTAAATATTTGCTATCTTCTAGGGATATATTGCCACTAACACTTGTAGCAAAGTTTTGTACCCATTTAGGCAGCTCATACGGACTTGGTTCACCAAATTCCTTGAAATCTGTTTTTTGTTTTAACAGTTTGAATGAAGATTTTCTTTTATCAAACTCAGGTCCAACAATTACCAAGTCGACTGAGTCCGGAGTCCGCTCAATAACACCCTCTATTCGTTCCATCAGCTCGTTATTTTTAGCAGCGTTATTAATTACTACTAATTTACCTTCGGCTAAAAAAGGAATGCTTTGAGCAGCTTGTAATATTTCATCAGCCGATGATTCGCTGCCATCAAATTGCTCAACTCCGTAGTCGCCATAGTCATTTTTAGCCGAAGCTATATTTTTCTTTAACTCAGCTTTCAACTCAAACTCGTTTTTACCACATAATGTTTTAATCATTTAACTTATATAATAGCACTGAGATATTACTGTATTCGCCTTACGCTTTTTTCTTTATTTGGCAAACATTACATGTGTGTGTGCCTCTAGCAGCTACTTTGCTCTTTACAATTACACTACCGCACCTATAGCAAGGTTTACCCTCACGTCTGAATACTTTTGCAAACTCTAAATAACTGCCCTTATTGCCCTCAGCATCGACATAGTTTTTGTCAGTGCTACCACCTTTTTCTATAGATAATTTTAAAACGTTAATCAATTCTTCTCTTAAAGTAGCCAATTCTGTGTCGTTTAAATCTTTTACTAATGTTGTGGGATGAATTTTCGCAGCCCATAAACTTTCATCTGCGTATATGTTGCCAACTCCAGCTATAACAGATTGATCCAATAGTACAGCCTTGATATTTGAGCCTGGTCTTTTCTGTAGTCTTTGAACAAATATTGTGTTCGTTATGTCTGGGTCAATTAACTCTGGCCCCACTGATTTCATGAATGGTTCATCATTCAGTCTAGATTTATGAAGCAACTTCATCCATCCAAATTTCCTTTGATCATTGAAGTATAAACTAGATTTATCTTTGAACGTGAGTACTACTCTAGTGGATTTATCAGGTAATTTAGCTATGAGGCTATCATTTGGATGACCAGCACCAAATCTCTGATCACCAACATAAACTAGTTGACCTGTCATTTTTAAATGAATCATTAAACAATAATCAGAGTCTAGATTAATAATTATTACTTTAGCTCTACGCTTTACTTCTGTAATTTTTGAGCCAATGAGGTAATTATCTACCAACCTTTGATCATTTGGAAAGCTTTTATGCCAGTCAGACTTAACAGACATGACTTTCTTGCCCTCTAATAAATCACTCAGTCCACGACGAACTGTTTCAACTTCTGGTAGCTCTGGCATACTATATATCTTACCAGTCAGCACTCAATATCTTTTCTTTTGATATTATAAATAAGAGATACTATTAAACGAAATGAAATTAAATTAGACATGGATGATATAAAATCACTTTTAAATAAGCAGTCCCCTAACGAACCGCAACAGGTTTCTGAATTGAAAAAATATGCACTAGCCACATATGATATTTCTCTAAAAGTTCGTGTAACGTCAAAAAGCTATACAGTGCTTGTTCCTAATGCGGCTCTAGCTCATAAATTTAGACTAGATAAAGATAAAATCATTGAAGAATGTAGCTTAGATAAGGCTTTAATTATTCATATCGGCTAAGAATTTATCTACATCTTCTCGGCACTTTTTATAGCCCTGATACAGTTCTGCATTCATTCCTGTATTTTTTGCCCCTTCAACATTTCGATTTATATCATCAAAAAATAGACAGTCTTTTGGCTCAAGATTCAGCTTTTCACAAGCCATTTTATACATCCTTTCATCAGGTTTAATAAAGCCTGTTTCTCCGCTAATAATTACTTCGTCAAAATGCTTTTTTCTTTCATTTTTGTCTATTGCGTTATCAAGAAAACCTATACCCATGTTAGATAAAATAGCTGTCTTTACACCGCGGTTTTTTAGCTCTTCGCATAGTTTTAATAAATTTTTATCAATACCACCTAATTCTTCTTTAGCCCTTAGCAGCTCGTCATACTCTATGCTAAATAGTTCTGCAGCTCGTTCCCAAAACTCAGCTCTGTCCACTAGCCCTAAGTCTACTTGCTTAATCAAATCATGTAACTGCTGCTGCTTATCATCACTCCTATCAGGAACAAACTTATCTGCCAATCCCCAAAAAGTATCTGGGTATAGAACTCCGAAGAAATCAAACAATACTGCTTTAATCATTAACTAATTATACAGTTTAAGTTCACCTAAGCTCAATAAATTAAGCTCCAAGTCCGCTAGAGACCAGTTCCCTTTACTAATTCCTTGTAATCATCTTCGGGTATCTGTGCATCAAAAAGTTTACCTATGTTCGTCATATTCCCCCCTGCTGTTCCCGGAACGCTTTTGCATGATGTAGTCCATCGCCTCAAATTATCAGCAAAGCCCACTATAAATCTTTCGCCTAATGGGCATCTTCCTACCTCTTCATAGTCTTGATCTTCATCTGTATCTTTTACTCTAGATGCAATATTTTGACTGTTTAAAGCAGCCAGAAAAGTATCGTAAGATTTTTCGTTATTCTTATAGTTCTTTTCTCCAATAACAGTTTGTCCGTAGTTTGAGAAAACCTTCATAGAAACAACATTACTAGACACCTCTATTTCATAACTTCTTTGTTCTGAAGTAGCTTCCACTGGCCCCTCAACAATATAGTAAGCCGACTTGATGTCTTCTATATCATCACCCTTAACCTGTTCAACAGCAACTTCACTACCACTCGAACTAAACAAACTACTAACTATCCTAAACAGTCCCCATCCGATAAGAATCAGAAAAAACAGCATTACAAAAACAGTAATAATCCATCGAATTCTTGACGACTCCATAATACATATATTATATCACCGTTTTATTATTTTTACAAAGTATTTATTGAGGCTATATTTACAATAGTCTTTGTAGAATTTTTCTAATTTCTGGATTTATTCTTTCAGGAATTTCATCTTTAGATTTTATCCATATATACGACTCATGCTCTTCACTAAGTGTTATTTCTTTTGGTAATTGTGCATCAACTAAAAAGTAAAGTAAAACAAGAGAGGTGTCATTTTCTATATCTTTTAGGAGTCTATGTGCACCTTCAAGTTTTTGCACACTAATTAGTTTACATCCTGGTAGTTCCTCGGATAATTCCCTTTTCAAAGTTTCTTCAAATGTTTCATCATTATCTATCCTACCACCAGGAATGTCCCAATAATCACCTGACTTATAGTCTCGATGAAGAAGTAAAATACCCCGTTTATCGCGTACTATTCCTTTAACTCCTACATAAAACTTCTTCATGCTCATAATATTGTTTTCACTTCTAGGCTCGAACCTTTGATTTCAAGATATTTTTTCATGGTATTAATAAAACCACCTGTAAAATATTCGGGATTACTATTCATTTGCTCAACAATATCGTCTAGTCGCATTAGCTTTAATTCGTCAACTTCTTCGTTTGGTCTGAAACTCCATTCTTCTGGTGCTGTACATTCATAAATCCCAAACATGTGAATATAACTTCTTTCGTCTGAATATACGCTGGTTGCTATTTCTGATAATTCAACAGCACTTATACCTACCTCTTCTTCCATTTCCCGATATGCAGCGATCTCATAGTTTTCTCCGGTAGATACATAACCTCCCACGGTGTGATCAAACTTACCATTACTTTTTTTGTGAACTTGCACATACATACTGTATTTATCTTTGAGTACAAATACTGCAGCACATCTATGGATCAATTTTCCATCATGTGCTTCCTGTTTTGTCACCAATTTACCAGAATGGACATCGTTTTTATCAACTTCATCAAAATATTCTATTTCAATCACAGTTCGCTCCAGTTTTTGCCTATAGACACATCAACCCTAAAATTCACACCTAAATCTGGCTTAATGCTTTCCATTGTTTCTTTCATCATCTTACCGATTTTGTCTGCATCTGCTTCTTTACATTCAACCATTATACTGTCGTGTATTTGCATAATTTGGAAAGCTCCTTTCGGTAGTTTTTCTTCGACTGCAGACATTGCCATCTTGGTTAGATCTGCAGCACTACCTTGAATCGGCATATTAATCGCTGCTCTATACGCCCCTTCACGAACAATAAAATTACTAGAATTAACATCAGATGTAGGTTTACGTCGACCCATAACTGTTTCAACGTAACCTTTATTTTTAGCATCATCTCTAAAGCGCTCAATCATACCCTTTAATTTTGGTCTGACTTCAAAATATTTATCTATAAACTTCTTTGCCTCTGCATAAGATATTCCCGTTCCTTCACTCAATCCATGCACACCCTGCCCATAAAGTATCCCAAAATTTACAGCCTTTGCTGCATAGCGCATATCTTTAGTGACATCTTTCGAGTCAATTCCGTTTATTAAAGCTGCTGTTTCTGTGTGAATATCCCGATTATCATTAAAGGCTTTGATCATTTGCTCGTCGCCAGATAAAGCAGCGGCTATCCTTAGCTCAAATTGACTGTAATCGGCACTTATAAGCACATTACCTTCTTCTGCTATAAAGCCTTTGCGTATTTCTCGTCCAATTTCAGTTCTAACAGGAATATTTTGTAAGTTAGGGTCAATACTGCTAAGCCTACCTGTCTGTGCTACAGTCAGCTTTAACGTTCCATGTACACGATTATTATCGTCAACCATTGCTGGCAGTGGATCAACATACGTGCTTTTCAGCTTTGAATACTCTCTGAATTCTTCTATGTGTTCAATTATTGGATGTAAGGGCTTTAGCTTACCAAGAACATTAGAAGCTGTACTATAATTACCACTTTTACCCTTTTTAACTCCTGTAGTCGGCAATTGCAATGTACTAAATAAAACCTCAGACAATTGTACAGGGCTAGCAATGTTGAATTCTTGGTCAGCGTATCCATAAATTGTTTGTTCAACGTCACTAATTTTATCCGCCAACTCGTCGGACAGTTTGGCAAAAAACTTGGTATCTAGCTTTATACCAGCCCGCTCAATCCGTGCTAATACTGGGATTACAGGCCAGTCCACTGTCTCTGCCATCTTTAATAAGCTTGTAAGTTCACTCATTTGTTCACCCTGTTTTTCATAAAGAGCTCTAATAACAGCGCAAATCTCTGCAGCCTTAACAAATAGTTCTTCATTATCTAGCTCATCTAACTCCGTTTCATACCCAATATCATTACTAGCTAGTTGAGTCAGTGACAAATATCTCCTAGAACTATCGACTATAAAAGCGCCCACTAATACATCGTGAGAAACTTTGGGCAGATTAAGCCCAATTTCTAACAGTATTTCAAAGCTATTTTTTAAATCATAGCCAATTACCTTTTTAGGGATTAGTGATTGGTAGTTAGTATTTTGGGGTAGCTTATCTAGATCTAGTGTATAGCAATTCTCTTTATCAGATATGAATAGAGCTGTTGGGTTTTTACCGTGCTTTTTAGCGCTTCTAGCATGAATTACCACATCTCCAGATAGCTTAATGTTCTCAATATCTTTCTGAGATTTAACATTTATAACTTTTGGTAATTTCAGACTGTGCGTAGAATCTGCAGGAGGTATAGATTCAACATTGTTAGCCTGCATGCCTTCTGGTAGGTTACGCAACAGACTTCTAAACTCAAGACGTTTCAATATAGCTGCTAGCTTATCAACATCAAGGTCATTCACATCCATTTGCTCAAGCTCTAAGTCTACTGGTGCATCATCGTACAGCTGGGCAATTTCTTTACTCATGTATGCAGATTCCTTACCCGCTTCTAGCTTCTTAGCTATGGTGGCTTTGATTAAAGCTAAATTATCATATACTCCATCCAGTGTTTTATAGTCCTGTAACAGCTTTGATGCAGTCTTTTCACCTACTCCTGGTACACCCGGAATATTGTCTGAGCTATCACCCTTTAGTGCTTTGGAATCTAAAAATTGTTCGACTTTTATCCCATACTTTTCCTCAAATGATTTCGGATCGAATTTTTCAATATTTGTTAGGCCTTTTTTTAAGGCATACAAATGAGTATGTTCATCTAGGCTCTGAAGGGCGTCTAAATCAGATGTAATCAACATTGTTTCTAGATTTTGTTCATGGGCTTTCTTGGCCAGAGTATGCATAATATCGTCAGCCTCATAATCATCGAATTCGTACAGTGGCCAGCTAAAAGCCTCCAAAACTTCATGAAGTATTGGGATTTGCTCATAAAAATCTGCAGGGGCTGGTTTACGCCCTGCTTTGTAATCTGGATAAACCTTAAGTCGTTTCCTAATATTTGTTTTCGGCTTGTCCCAAGCAACACATACAAAATCTGGTTTTAAGCGCTTAATAAGCTCCAAGCTCATTGCACAAAAGCCATACACGCCACCAGTGGGTGTGCCGTCTTTTGTGCTCAAATTTGGCATGGCGTAATAGCCTCGATAGAACACACTTTTACCGTCAATAATCGCCAACTTTTTCCTCTCAGAACCATCAACCACACTGCTCTGCCGGCTAGATGAACTAGCCGCTCCAGCTGTGCTTTTGGCGCTCTGTTTGTCTTTTTTCTGCGATTCATGGTCGCTGTATCTCATATACACCTCCCATCAGATTCTCGAAAAAATACATACATAGCACTCAAATTGAAGATTCTGAAAACTGAAGACTTAGAGTTTTTTAACAAATCTAAACAATACTTCACTATTCTAATCTCAAGCTGAAACACCAGATTCACCTCTACCATATAAACAGTATACTCTAACTACCAATAGTTACTTATTGCTAACATATAACATTTTCGTTACCGTTTCTTTTATATTTAGGCAGCTGCTTTAGGATCGGGTGCGTCAACTTTGTCTACATTCTGATTAGTGCTTCACTTCTTGAAACCTTCTGCATAATTTTGTGAAGGAATTTTTGGTGCTTTTTCGTTCATTTTATTATTTCCTTTTTCGCTTGGTACCTTCTGAATCGATTGCTGATGTGTCTTTTACAGCTTGATTCATGCGTTTAGCCGCTAACTTCATCACTAGTTCGCCATAACGATCACGCCTATCCTCATCATTAAATCTCACGTGATATTCTTGACCCTCTTGGCCTCTTGGTGCATGAGTTGTCTTCTTTACTCCTACAGCGTTTCCTGTCCTTTTGGCAACACTACCTTCTTCGTCAAATCTTGTTGAGACACTAGCCTTCCGTAGCACATCAACCATACCTGCTTCATCTGCAGGATCACTGTGAATATCGTAAACTTGAGCACGTGTATCAGAGCTTTCTGTTCGCTTACTAGGCAGCTTTGGAGGTAATAGGCTACCTTTTTGATGTCGCACAGATTCATCATGAGAAATGTCAACACCACTTACTGATTGTTCATTTCTATTACCGTATTTAGCGGTTGTTGAGCTTTGACTGCTTTGTTCCCAAGTCTTATCGCCATCTGCATACCTATTTGAATCTAGAGTACTGTGTGCAAGAATATTTGAACCATTTTCTGATTCCCCTTTTCGTCTACCTATTGGCGAATTATCTAGTTGAGTATGTATAGCCTGTTCTCCTAGTGGTGGTATTTGTGCTAGTGCTTGTTCGCTCATTTTTTATGTTTTACTTTTTCGTTTTAATCTATTTTGTTTAATTTAGATTACATACATATTAGCATGCTTATGCTTTTTTGTCAATAATGTTCTTTTACTAACTCCTTCGACTTACCTACTTATTGTTGCTGTATAATCAAGATTGTAAGTCCGGTTATTACTATGACAAATAAAAGCACAGATCCCTTAATCTTAAACACTAAAAATACGGCTATTTTAGTCATAGATAAACAACGTGGATATATAGAAAGGCAGGAAAACGACGGACCCAATACACAACTGCTAAAAGCTCTACCATTGATTGATAACTTTATTAAAAAATCAAGAGAGATCGGAATTAAAATCATCTGGACACAGATGTTAGAAAATCGAAAAGAATCACCAGAAAATATTAAAAAAATACTTGATTCAAACCCAATAAGTAATGATAGGACTTGTATGGGACAGCAAAGTTTCGATTTTATTGGTTTAAATCCAATAAAAAATGAGCACGTAATCCAGAAAAAATACTATGATGCGTTTGCTAAGACCAATCTTAAAAGTGTTTTGAGTGATTCAAATATAGAAAATGTAGTTCTTATTGGAATTTACGGCTCAAGATGTGTCTTGGGCACTGCATATGGCGCCAATGGTAACGATTTAAACGTTATAATGCTTAGAGATCTAATAGCAAACCCTGATAAGTTTAAGCATGAAATTAATACAGCTTCCAATATTGTAGACGCAATATTAGGCTGGTCTCTTAGCTCAGATACCTTCTTTAAAATTCTAGAAAACGAATCTAATTAGTTTTAGTATATAATTAGCGTATACTTTATGAAATTTTGCTTCGAGCTATATCTTAAATCTAACTTGGCTGACGAAAAACAATGGCAGCAATTTTTTAATTCTATAACGGCCCACATAGGATACATGAATTCTTGCCAAGTAATTATCACTATAAAAGATAGTAGTGTTGTAAGATTCTTTGTCCTAGCCGACAGAGATTTAGGTGTACTTAGCAATAACATTGAAATAGGTGTATTAATGCCTGTTAAAAATGAAGAATGTCAACCTCCAAATGCTAAAGGCAGTGAAAGATTTGTTCAATATGTAGGCGGTGGCAATTTCTTAGATTTACGTGAAAAAGTAAAACTCAAAAGGGGCAAAGAACTAGAGTACTTTGTTATAAATAGCCGACGTATTAACGTTGAAAAAACACTGTCAAGGCTACATTTTTATTTCAAAAATCCTGATGGCAGTTTCAGTGTGAATAAAAAAACAATGCTCAGATTCCCATCCCATTTACTAAGAATAAACTTCGATGAAAATGCTCGTTATCTCCGAAAAGAGTTCCCAAAATATATAAATATAGAAAAAGCCCTGCCGGTACTAAGTCCGACTGACAATAATGCTCTATTGTCAGTTAACACATTCCCTTACTTTGCTAATGATTACTACCTAAACCTACTGGACTACGAGTTTGATAAACACTCATTCATTATCGGAGCTAGTGGTAGCGGTAAGTCTAAATTTATTGAGCTCCTAGTCGATAGAATATCTAAAACTTCATATAAAAATAATTACCGTGTCTTAGTTATCGACCCTCACGCCTCACTTGGTGAGGATATGAAAAATATAGAGGATTCACAAGTTATCGATTTTTCGGGTGATGGTGCACCAGAATTATTTGGAGATGCAGAGAAAACGGACGTTTCTGCTTCTACAGAGCTTACTACCACTCTCATGAAATCATTATTGAGTGATCAATTTAATCCCAAAGTCGAAAGAGTTTTAAGATACAGCTTATTTGTATTGTTCACTGCACAAACAATGTCATTAGGATTTTTGAAACGATTTTTAACAGAACTTAAACTACGAAACCAAATAATGAGTCACGTCTCTGGTAATGTACCCCCTAATATCGAGCAGTTTTTTGCTACAGACTATAACGAAATCCGTACAACACACTACACTGAAGCTGTCTTGCCGATAATTTCTCTAGTCGATGAAATGCAAATGCAACCAGGACTAGTTAGTGAAAACGAAACATCGTTAGCCAGAACTATAGACAACAATTTTTTATCAGTTTTTTCACTTAATAAAGTAAGCATGGGTGAAAAGGTCGTAAAAACAGCGGCAGGTATATTGATACAACAAATTTTTCTATTAGCTCAAGCTAGATCTTTCAACGAAAAAGTAATCTTAATAGTTGATGAGGTATCAGTGGTCCAAAGCCCTGCACTTGCCTCTATTTTAGCCGAGGCAAGGAAGTACAATTTATTCGTAATCTTAACTCAACAGTACTTTGGACAAGTAGATAAATCCCTAAAAGATGCTATTTACGCAAATGTATATAATTATTATGTATTTAGAGTGTCAGAAGAAGATGCTGAAGGATTAATAGGTAATCTAAATATTGATATACCTGAAGAAATTATAGAGGCCGAACATAAAAAAGGCATCAAAGAACACACCTTAAAGAAAAATTTTATGACAGAGCTTCACCCACGAGAATGTTTGGTTCGAGTTTCTGCAAATGGCCAAATCGTGCCTGTTTTCAAAGCTAGAACGCTCGATATTGGCAAAACGAATGACTCTAAAATTAAAGTTAATGCAGCTGACTTAAAAGAAGCCATTCCTATTGAGGCCCCTAGAGTTTCTAAGTGTAAAGAAAATAAATCTAGATCATTAGATGATGTTCCAGAAATAGGTGCAAACATTGGTGATAGTGTCTTAGTACAAGCCAAGCATGAAGAATCAACCAAAGTTGATGATTTAGCCTCAAGTATGGACGAAGCTTGGGAATCAGACCTAAAAAATAACCACAACAATGTAAATATACAAGAAAATGATCAATCCCAATCAAACCCAGAAGCAGAGATAGAGTTCTTTAATAATTATGAGATTGATCCAGAAGATAGAAAACAGGCTAAAGAGGAAAAAATGAGAAAAGCCGACAAAGTTGCAAGAGTTATATCAAAAGGTCATATAAAACTAGAGCAAGCCAACGCAGCACCGATTTCTAAAAACTTTATACAGACAGCTGCCAAAACTGAATCGGGTCCTCAAAGTGGTTTTGGTACTGGAAATTTAGCAAGTTTACTCGCATCTCAGTCTTCTAGCAATGATATTATTAATAACAGAAAGGCTTAACAATGGACAAACTACCAGCGATACTAGATCAAATTTGTGCAAACGTTTTTGGATATAAAAATCCCTTCACTCCAGAACAATTTATACAGAAATTTGGATTTGATGTACGTTTACCAAAAGAAATAAATGATTCAACAGACGGCAGCATAACATGGGCACAATCAATTAATCCAACAAAATTTATTACCATGGAAAATGCCAGAAAAAGAAGTGAGGTTGACGACTGGTTGGTACCAAAAAGACCTATTAACTCTGTTGAGGATATTCTTGCGATATGGCAAGAAACAAACTATATGGCAACCGAACGTCAAATAGAATCTTTAGAGATATACCAATCAGACAATATATATAACTCACAGAACATCTACAGATCCATGGACATCCATAATAGTAAAAATATATTTGCTTGTGATGTTGTTCTAAAGAGTGAATATGTTGCATGCTCGCAAAGATCACAAGCACTAGCTTATTCACTTCGTGCGGAAGACTCTAAGGAAGTTAGTAATAGTTTTAATATTATTTGGTCAGGAAAAATATCAAATTGTCTGTTTATAAATGATAGTTACAATATGCGGGATTCAATGTTCTGCTCTCACATGTCTGGTAAGCAGTTCTGCATAGCTAATATGCAGTTTAATGAAGAAGAATACAGACACTGGGAGAAATTAGTAAAACAGTGGATTCTTAGCAATTAAATATTTTTAA
>JAUIKH010000021.1 GCA_030430915.1 bacterium
CTTGTACAGTAGAGTTTTGTTTATGGATAACATAAAGATTATAATGATGATTAATAATGGCTGCACAAAATAAAAAACTTATAACAGGCTACAAAACAGTGGTTATTTCTAGCTTAGTTAGTATTGGTGATATAGTTTTAAACTTTATTGTAGCTCTACTCACCGGTAGTACTGTGATGTTTGCCCAGGCACTGCAAGGAGTAGCCGATCTGACAACAACAACCTTTCTGCTATTAGGAGTTAAAAGATCTGAAAAATCTGCCACTGTAACCCATCCCTTTGGTTATGGCAGAGAACTCTTCTTTTGGGTGTTAATTGCTAGTTTATTTGCCTTCTTAGTAAGTGGCTGGTTCGCAGTTAGAAGAGCCGTTGAACAAATATTAAATGGTGGACAGTTAGAATACATTAATTTTGCAATCTTAATACTAACATTTGGGTTAGTAACCAATGGTTATTCTCTCAGCTTTAGTATTCGCCGTCTATCTCAGGGTAAAAAAGGCAAGTCATTTTGGGAGTATATACGTCACTCATCACTAGTCGAGACAAAAATGACACTTTTGGTTGATTTCATGGGCACACTTTCAGCAATGCTTGGATTAACAGCACTTGTTTTGTATAAAATAACAGGAAATGTAATCTTCGATGGTGTTGGCGCATTAATAATCGGTTTACTAACCGCTGCAGGAGCTTTAATAGTTATTATTGACTTGCATGACCTGATTGTCGGCCGCAGTCCACACCCTCAGGTAATTGAAAATATTAGAAAAGCTGCTCTTTCGACAAAAGGTGTTCAGGACGTACTAGATCTCCGAGCTATTTCAATAGGCTCAGAAAAAATCCTAGTTATTCTTGAAGTCCACTTTAAAGATAATTTAAATACAGACGAAATAGAAGAGATTACTGACCGAATTAAAGAAAGGGTCAAGAAAAAAGAACCGCAAGTTACTAAAGTCCAAGTAGAAGCCGAAACCCCCGAAAAATAGGCTTTAATAATTACTTGTCTGAGTTTATGTTAAATGCGTTAGATTTATAGCTCACTTTCAATTTGTCACCGTCTTTCACCCTGCCCCCAACTATCATTAACGCTAATGGGTCTAAAATTTTGTTTTGAATCAACCTTTTAAGCGGTCTCGCACCAAAGGCAGGATCGTAGCCTTGTTTTGCTAATTCATCATTAACTGATTTATCAAAGTTCAAGTTAAGACTTTTAGAGTCTTTAAGCTGCTCTGCTAGCTTATCTAGCTGAATCTCCACAATTCTGTGCATATGCCCTTCACTAATGCGCTTAAATATGACGGTTTCGTCAATTCTATTTAGAAATTCTGGGCGGAAATGAGTTTTAACGACTTGCATTACTGAGCCCTCAAACTCCTGATAATTTTTACCATCCCACTGCTGAATTATGTCTGAGCCAAGATTTGAAGTCATAATTATAATTGTGTTAGTGAAATTGACTGTTCTGCCTTGCCCATCAGTTAATCGGCCGTCATCAAGTACTTGAAGCAATGAATTAAAAACATCTGGGTGAGCTTTTTCAACTTCATCAAACAGTAATATTTGATAGGGTCTACGCCTTACTGATTCAGTTAATTGGCCGCCCTGATCATATCCAACATACCCTGGAGGCGAACCTATTAACCGAGCCACAGAGTGTTGCTCCATATATTCACTCATATCTATTCTGGTCATTGCCTTGTCATCATCAAACAATTGTTCGGCCAATGCCTTTGATAGTTCCGTTTTACCTACTCCCGTTGGACCCAAAAACATAAATGAACCGATTGGCTTATTCTTGTCACCTATTCCAGCTCTGGATCTCCTCACAGCATTAGCTACCGCTGAAATTGCCTGCTCTTGCCCGACAACTCTTTTCTGTAAGGCTTTTTCTAAATGTGCTAATTTCTCTGATTCTGACTCTAATAGTCTGCTCACAGGTATACCCGTCCAACGTCCGACTACTTTTGCTATATCTTCTTCGGTAACTTCTTCACGTAACATTCGCTCGTCTTTAGGAATTTCACTAAGTTTTTCTCGGACTTCACGTATCTTTTTCTCTAGTTCAGGGATTTTGCCGTATTTTATTTTGGAAGCTTTTGTTAAGTCACCTTCACGCTCAGCTAGCTCTTCTTCTGTGCGAAGTTTATCTATTTCTTCTGAGTAAGAATTTGCTTCATCTATTAAATCTTTTTCCTTTCGCCAACGTGACTCTAGTGCATTACTTTGCTCTTTTAGGCTGCTTATCTCTTGGTCAATTTCTGCTAGTCTTTGTTTAGCAGTTTTAGATTTATCTTTCTTTATGGCTTTTCGCTCAATCTCAAATTGGGTTATTTTACGATTAATTACATCTAGTTCGGTGGGCATAGAATCTATTTCAATTTTGATTGAAGACGTTGCTTCATCAATTAAGTCAATTGCTTTATCAGGTAAAAACCTGTCTGTAATATATCGTCTAGACAACTGAGCAGCTGCAATTATCGCATCATCAGTAATTTTTACTCCGTGGTGTACTTCATACTTTTCTTGCAAACCTCGAAGTATAGCAATGGTATCATCTAGCGACGGTTCACCAATATACACTGGCTGAAATCGCCGCTCCAATGCTGAATCTTTTTCTATATTCTGACGATATTCATTAAGCGTTGTAGCACCTATCATGTGCAGCTTACCTCTAGCCAGTAGCGGTTTTAGCATGTTGCCAGCATCCACAGCGCCTTCGGCACCGCCAGCACCAACTATAGTATGTAATTCATCAACAAATAAAATTATCTGACCATCGCTTTTGTCTACTTCATTTAATACACTCTTTAATCGTTCTTCAAACTCTCCTCTATACTTTGCCCCTGCCAATAAAGAGCCTATTTCTAAAGAGATTAGTTTCTTATTTTTCAAAGATGAAGGTACATCCCCACTAACTATTCTCTGAGCCAGACCTTCTACGATGGCTGTCTTACCGACACCTGGCTCACCAAGTAAAACCGGATTGTTTTTTGAACGTCTTGATAGAACCTGCATGCAGCGCCTAATTTCTTCGTCACGACCAATAACGGGATCTAGGCTTCCGTTCCTGGCTAGTTCTGTTACATCTTGTCCAAATTTTTCTAAAGTATTTGTTGTGTTTTCTGGTGATTTGTTTTCCACTTTTTGCCCCTTTCTCATGTCATTAAGTTCTTTTTTGGCTTCTTCGTAATTCATGCTGTTTATAAATTTATGCTTAAATGCTGCGAGCAATACATGCTCCGTTGAAACATGGCTGTCATCCAATTTTTTTCGCTCATTATCAGCATCCATTAGTAGGGTGGACAAACGATCGTCAGCTTTCAGCTCAGACAGTCCAATAGGCTCAGATAATTCTGGCAAGTTTTTTAGTTTAGTTTCTAAATTTTCACTAATTTCAGCTATATTTACATCCAGTTTTACAAGCAACGCGCTAAAGGTAGTGTCATTTTGTAGTGTCAATGCCCAAAGCAAATGCTCTGGTGTTAACATTGCATTTTTAAGCTCCAATGCTTTTTGTGCAGCTCGGTTAAATGCTTCATTAACCCTGGTGGTAAATTTCTCTGGACTCATAATAATAGTATAAATAGTTAGCACTCTAACGTCAAGAGTGCTAACTATTTATTTTGTTGCTATCCTGCTATTCTCGAATATTCTTCTGCTATTTTAGTTGCACCAGCTCCAATACTTGGTGCTTTCCATAGTGCAGTCACTGAGGAGCCAATCTTTACTCTAGAATCAATAGACAACCTTTTGTTTAGTTCTTCTCCACTTGAAATTCCGCCTGAAGCAACTACATCAATATCTTCATTTAAATAGCTCATAAAAACTTCTGTTTGATCATTCATCACATCGGCTACTATTGGTCCGCTCACTCCACCACCTCCACCTGGAACTGAAAGCGGTAATTCAATGTTATTTTCATCAATCGGCACCTGTCCTCCAAAAGTATTAGCATAGGCAACATAACCGTACAAACCAAGGTAATTAATCGCTTCTGCTTGCTTCTGGATTATTTTTTCGTTAAATTCTGGATTTCTAAAATCTGATACAGGTGCAGGAGATAGTTTAACTCCAAAAATAGGACTTGTCAGATGTTGACCAAATCTAGATTGCACTTGCTCCAGCGCTACACCAAGTGCTTCTGGGACTAGGCTAAGCACAGTTTTTGGCTCATTATTCTCGTTATAAACATTTGGGCACCCTGCATTAAGCTCAATAATATCAACGCCTTTCTCCATTACCCTTTCAATCATTTGATTCCACTCTGCACCTGGGTTATCAGAAATTGGAGCCAAGCTAACCCCAAGTTTTTTATCATGATCATGAGCAATTACAGCGAGTTCAGGCAGAATTTGTTCGTACCTTTCAATTCCAAGATTAGGTAATCCCATGGAATTATAAGTTGCTCCAGTACTTTCAATATGCTGATATACTGGACCTCCATATTTTGCAATATTACCTTCTTTATAAGGAATAGTCACTGAACCCACCATAGCAATAGTTCCGGGAGCGCGGACATAATCCATGAATTCTAAACGAAAGCCTTCTTCGCCTGCACCATTTATAGAGCCCGGTGCATTCATAAATGGAAAATTACCGCTTAGTTCTAGTCCTGCAAGTTCTATATTTGATGCTGAACTCATGACGCTCCTTGTTTTAAGTTAATTTTAATCTATAGATAAGCAATTCCAAACCATGAGCATTTAAAAAATAGCTGAATATTAATGAGTGTATCTTTGCTATTTTTTACAAACGCAATATCATCTATATCAAATTAAACGCAAAGTAAAAGAAATTAGCCTTAATAGTCTTACATTAAGTTCTGGATTTTTCTAACTGTATTAATATTGCGAACAGTAACTTTTTTATATAAGTCATTTTTTACTAAAAGTATGAGCCCACTTTTACTTACATCGCTCCTTTTAGTATTCCAGACAATAGCGCCTGATAAATATTTGACTATATCCACATCCTTATTCATCCTAATTTTCTTAAGAACATTAGAATTGTCTACTTCAGGCCACAAGAATAATACATCCGTTTTTTGTTCATTATCATTTGTCCAATCTCTGGGAATTTTGCTGCACAAGTTATTGATATCTTCCCTGCTTCTTAAAACGACAGGCACTTTCACATCAAATTTATCTACAAGCATACTCTCAATATCTTCGATTAGATTCTTATCACTATTACCGGACTCAAAGATAATATTTCCAGAATTAATGTAAGTTACTACATTTTCATAACCCAGTTCCTCAAATGCAGTTTTTAAGAGACCCATGTCAACCTTATTCTTACCCCCAACATTTATCCCTCGAAGCAATGCCACATAAAACATAGGTACATGATACCACCTCTGTTATAATTGTTGTAACTACGCTAGATCATACCTACAGCTTGCTGAGCTCTGTGTGCAACCTTGATAATCTCATCTGTCGTTCCAGAAGTTTGTAGAATGTCATCGACTAAACTAGGGTCTATGCTTACTATTGCTTCACGCATTGCATCATACGCAGTGGAGTCATTACGATTTGCTGCAGCCAAAATATCTCTCGCCGACTGGCCATTTACCTTAAGTCCAATGCCCACAACCATCGCTGCAACAAGAGCTTGTGTGCTGTCCGCCTTGTCTTCTGAAACTTCAGCAGAATCAACTCTTCGGAACTCTCCTGGAATAACAATGGTCACTTCTTCGCCGTCTATAATCCTAGTAATGGTAGTATCTGGTGCTGGGTCGAACTTACCTGCTTCTGCTAGATTCTTCAATGCAAAATACTCAGCCATTCCAGCAATAGCCTCATGGTAAAAAGTACTCTCAGTTAATACATTCTCAGGTGTGACTGTTGCAGAGTGAGCTAGCTCGTGGACTAAACTTGAAGCTAATATAAGCTTATCGGTTTTTGGTCTACCGCTAGACTGCTCAAAAACGTAGGCAACATCAAGCTCTGGCAGATAATGTCCACCATTAGAACCCACGCCCCAAGATTCTGCTATTTCAGTGGATAACACAGCGGTTCGTGTAGTTGGTTGAACGTCTTTCATCCCAAGCGTTTCGCCTACAAAATACTGGGCAGCACCTACGTAATTATCGTACTCGGACATATGAGCGCTAATTATCCACTCAGCTAATTTATCCGTTTTAAGCTCTAAATCCCCGTCTTCAATACCCTGCCTTGAATCAATATCATCTGCATTAAATACAGGTGCTTCTTGTGGTGGCTGAAAAGTTAGTTGTTCTGACATTTTTTTGTTTTATTTATTTATCTGTTGCAGAATATCATAATTTTTGCTTTTTAGCAAGTCTTTCATCTGTTATAATTGTTGTAATGAGTTTATCTATCGGTATTGTCGGTTTGCCTAATGTTGGCAAGTCTACACTTTTTAACGCTTTGAGTGATAGTAGCATTTTGGCTGCTAACTACCCTTTTGCCACTATTGAACCAAACACAGGTATTGTTCCTGTACCTGACGAGAGACTAGACAAACTAGCTGACATTTATAACTCACAGAAAATCATACCTGCAACCGTAACATTTGTAGATATTGCTGGGCTAGTTGCTGGTGCTAGCAAAGGTGAGGGTCTTGGTAATCAATTCTTAAGCCACATTAGAAGCTGCAATGCTATATGCCAAGTAGTACGAGCCTTTGATAACCCAGATGTACTTAGAAGTGAAAGTTCACGTGACGCGAAGCATGACGTTGAGGTTATAGCTACCGAATTGGTTCTAGCCGATTTACAAACCATCGAGAAAAGATTGCCGAGAATAGAAAAAGAATCCAGAGCTAACCCAAAGCTAAAAATAATCAGTAAAACATTAAAATCAGTAAAAGATCTATTGGACAATGGCCAGCCTCTTTGGGAGGACCAAGATCTTCTGAAAGAATACAATGAACACTTGAGCGACTTACAGCTACTTAGCGCCAAGCCTATTTTGTATCTGTTCAATATAGATGACCAAGATATTTCGAACCAGGATAAAAAAGAAGAGCTAAAAACTCTAGTTGCCCCCGCGCCAGCAATATTCGTCAGTGCCAAACTAGAAGATGAGTTAAGAGGCTTAGATAAAAATGACCAGGTTGAAATGCTTGAAAGTTACGGTCAAAAAGAGCCAGGACTAAACAAAGTTATACATGAAGCCTATAATATGCTCGGTCTTCAGAGCTACCTGACGGCAGGAGAAAAAGAAGTCCGAGCTTGGACAATCAAGAAAGGTTCTACTGCTCCACAAGCAGCCGGAGCAATACATGGTGACTTTGAAAGAGGATTTATAGCCGCTCAAATAATCGATTATAACGATTTAATATCGGCAGGATCAGAACAAGCTGCAAAAGCCGCGGGCAAAATCCGCACCGAGGGAAAAGACTACATTATGAAGCCAAATGACGTGGTAGAATTTAGATTCAATGTCTAATAAAGCACCAAAAGATTTTAGAAACTTTATAATCCACCTTAGATATGAAGCCCTTGCCCTTGCTGTTTTAATGGTGGTGTTAACTTATAAATCGAGCGCCCCGCTGTGGGTTCTCCCAGCTACTTTTTTACTTTTTGATGTCTGTATAGTCGGATACAAAATAAATCATGAAGTTGGCTCTATAATGTATAACCTGATCCATAATGCAACCATCCCTACTTTATTTGTAGCCTTCGGCGTATTGCTAGACACAGAAATTATAGCGGTGATTGGATTCTGCTGGACTTTCCATATCGCAGTTGATCGTATGCTCGGCTACGGCTTAAAACACGAGAGCTCATTTAAGAACACTCACCTAGGTAGAATTGGTAAGTGATCTAGTTAGTTACAGCTATTTCTATTTTGCTTGCAAGGTTTGCAATATTTCTCGTTCCCACACCGTTAGTTAATACAGAAATTATCATTTTACGTCCATCTTCAAACTCAACTATCGCAACATCGTGATACTCATCTAGATCTCTAAATCCAACCTTATTGTATACTGTTGTGCTGCTATTAAACCCTTTGTTTAGTGCATCTCTGTATACCTGGTTTTTCATAGACTCAAGTAATGCTTGCTGAGATACTTCGCTTAAATCTTGAGATTTATTTATTAAGGCAAGTACTTTTGCTATATCTGCTGCTGTAGTTTTTATATTCACCATATCTGTATTATTTATGTCATATTTTTTTAGCTTATTAGTTAATTCATTCTTGCCAATTTCAACCCACATTTTTTCAGCACATGGACTATCAGATTCACGAATCATCAAATCCAAACAATCTGCCCTAGAATTGCCTGAAAGGTATAGTTCTTGAAGATCAAATACACCATCATCAACCAACTGATAGCCAATATACGCAACGTAAAGTTTGTAGAGACTTGCTGCAAAATACACATTATCACCATTTTTTTCAGCTATCACATCACCGTTCTCATCCATCAAGACAACACTAGCTTGACCGCCAACACCTGCGGCCCATGTATCCACCACTGCTTTCAGCTTTTCAAAGTCAAATTCAGGCGCTATCTCTGGTTCCACAGCTTCTTCTTGTACTTCTTCCACCGGAGCTGGAATTGGCAAGTCAGGTATAATTGTAACCTCTACAGTTCGGGTATTTGTATAGAACCACCACGCAACACTACCCACAATAGCAAGTGAAATCAAAAGAATTACAGCTAACAAAATTTGTGATTTTTTACTGCTTTGTTTGTACTGTTTACCTAGTTTTCCCATACAAGCTATAGTATAGCTTACTTATATATGTCTGCCTGCTTGATCGAGTGCTCCTCTGCCATATTTACCAATCCTAGATCTAGAGATCATAGAGACAGGTCTCCATTCTGGGTGTTGAATTGCTTTGTCTTGCACCATATGATCTAACTGTCTTGCTTTAGTTATTTGATTCTGTACAAATTCACATAAATTTCTAAGCTTGATATCAGAAAAAGATCTAAAAGTCAGTTTTTTGTTGCCAGTATGTAGATGAACCGTGGCATCTAGTAATCTAGCGGCAAAATCTACCTCATTTATCATTTCATAACGAATATCTTCTAGATTTAAAAAGAACGGCCTTTTGTCTATCAGTAACAGTCTATGCTCTGTAGCGACAAGTAATGCAGATCCGCCCTGGTAATACCCAAAAGCACAATGACGTATACCCTCACCGGGATTAATTATATTTGCTAATTCCCTAACTTCAGCTCTACCAACAAAACGAAACCTTAGGCCAAGTCTATTTAGCTGAGACACCACAAATTTGTACTCTACCATACCTACCTCCCAGTGATAATTGGATACAATCATTACACTACACTTAAAGAATTTCATCTGTAAATATCGATACATTTTGAATGTGATGTTAGTCACTCTTGCTTTTTTTGTGTGATATTGAAACAATATGAGCATGACTTTAATAAAAAAACTAGAACTATTAGAAACATTTTTTAAGTCCCACACAAGGCTGCAGTATAAGAAGGGCGAAACAGTGGTACGACCAGAAGACGATCCTAGTGGTGTTTTCTTAATTGAGTGGGGCTTTATAAAGGCGTACAATATCACAAAATATGGTGAAGAAAACCTACTATTAGTTAGGAGCTCTGGGGCTGTATTCCCTCTTATATGGGCTTTCACAGGAGAACATCGAGACATTACATATGAAGCAATGGAGCCTACATCACTCTGGAGAGTTAGTAAAGCTGAATACATAGACTTTCTGAATAAAAACCCAGAGATCATGCCAGTAATTCTAGATATGGCAGTTGAAGCCTACAGATTACATTCTGAAAGGGTTATAACACTAAGTTATAGAACAGCAAGAGAGAGGATAATCTCTTTCATAGCTACCAACGCCAATAGGTTTGGTATAAAAAACAAGGACGGCAGCATAACAATTCATGCCCCTTTTAGGCAGTCAGATATAGCTAGCTCAGTCAACGCCACGAGAGAAACAACCAGTAGAGAAATCAATAGCTTGAAAAAGAAAGGCTTACTCTCAACAGACGGCTCTCTTTTGGTTGTAGATGATTTAGATAAGCTAACTTCTGTACTGTAAAACTCATTATTTCAATTTGAGTAAATAGAATCTCTCGACATTACCTTTTGTGCCAGCAACTTGAGAGTCAGCTTTATTTAATGCTATAAATCCATTTGAGCTAAGCCAACTTTCGAAATCTTTCAGTATAGCTCTTCTCATTGAGCTATTCTTGATAATCCCTTTATTAATCTGATCTTTCCCTGCCTCAAATTGTGGCTTACACATATACACAAGCATTGTTGACTTTGACATAAAACTTAAAATTGAAAGAAGAATGTTTTTACCAGATATGAACGAAACATCCGCTACAATTATGTCTATTTTTTGATTAGTTTTAAAATCTCTAATATCTGTTTTTTCATGTAGCTCAATTTGATCATTTTGTCTTAGACTATGGTGCAATTGTTCTGTACCAACATCGACAGCTATTACTTTTTTAGCACCTTTCTGCAGGGCATAGTCTGTAAATCCACCTGTACTACTACCAACGTCTAAAACCAATTTATCTTTGAAATCTAACTTAAAAATAGACGATACAGAAGCTAATTTAAGAGCAGCCCTAGATACATACTGATCTCCTTCAAGCATGATCTTATCTTTTTCGGTTACATTATAGCCTGGCTTATTTACCTTTTTACCATTTACGCTTACTAACCCAAGCTTTATGTAATTCTCTGCCTGACTTCTAGAAGTTACGATTTTATTCTCAAATAATAATTTATCTAATCTTTGCTTCATTTAATAGTTCTTAATAAACTTAGAACTTGCTTACCACGATTAGACAAGTTGTGCTCTTTCCTGCGTCCATACTGTCTTTTTTCAACAAGTCCACTACTAGTCATTTTCCGTAAATGTACAGCAATAGTTTTGTAGCCAGCTCCACAGTGATTAGCAATCTCTTCTACTGAAAGATCAGGGTTTGATGAAAGCAAAAATAAAATATCTATTCTATAGTGATTAGCCACACCCTTTACTACATTCTCCAATGTATAGCTGTCCATATCTACATTCTAACATTCTTAAGAATGTTAGCAATATTATTTTTTGCGCTCACGATACGCGCCAGTTTCCGTATCGACAGATATTTCGTCCCCAACCTTAATGAACGCAGGGGCTTTTACTGTAATTCCTGTCTCTAGTTTGGCATCTTTCATGACATTAGACGTAGTATCCCCTTTTACTACATCTTCGGTATACTCCACTTTTAAATAAACATTCTTAGGTAGCTCAACACTAACAGTCACGTTATCCAGCTTCATAGCCTTAACTACATCACCTTCTTTCAGATATCCGGCTTGGTCACCTATTGAATCTTTACTAATTTCTATCTGCTCATAAGTTTCGTTATCCATGAAGTAGAACTTTGAATCATCACTATATAAAAATTGTACGTTTGAATAAGTTAGGTCTACACTATCAAGCTGCTCATTACCTTTGAATGTTTTTTCTAAAACTTTGCCGTCATTTAAATTTTTTATCTTAACGTTAACTATTGATCCGCCACGTCCCACTACTTTTTGTGAATACTCCACAACTCTGAAGGGTTTACCTTCAAATGAGAACACTATACCCTTTCTTAAATCTGTCACTCCTAAAGCCATGTTTGTTTCTCCTTTACTAAATAAAATCTGTATCTGACACAGAGCGTAAAAAATAGTCTAAATTTTCCGCTTTTGCCAATATATGCTCGTATTCATGAGTTTTTATCCCAGCTATTTGGTGTAGCTCGAATAAGTCATCCTTAAATAATTTAAGCTCTTTTTCAGCTACCTTGGTCGATACATTTTTATCAGTCGCATTAAATGATAGGCTTATATCGCTCAATATATGTTTTAAATTACCTAAGTGATTGTGCAGTGAGTATATGGTAGATTCATTAGAGGGCGATTGGTCAATTTCTACTTCATTAAACTCACTGATCAACTGGTTTATGTTTCTAACGTAAACATTGTCTGCCATATCTAAATAATATTCTATTTAGTTTGAATTGACAAAAGGCAATAACGCCAAGTGTCTGGCGCGCTTAATAGCTATTGCTAGCTGTCGTTGTTTACTCTCGGTTAGACCTGTTTTCTTCCTAGTTTCTATTTGTCCATACTGATTTACGTATCTCTGTAAGGTTTTAAAATCCTTGTAATCAAAATATGGAATGTCTGTCTTGTGTTTAAATATCTTCGCCACGTTGATCTCCTTCGTGTACGCGAACATTGTATAGCTGTCATATTTATCCCATGCTGTGCTTCGTAGGACTTCAACGTATTATATATACGTCTATGTCTCCGATGCTCGCCTGTAATAAATCTGCCTAGCTCTAAATCCTCGCTTATCTTCAATTATTGTTAATTTACATATGAAACGGATTTTAATAAATTAGTGCTTCGTGTTATTTGGAATGATGAACGATTATAATTTATTAAAACGTGTAGCCTGTAGCTCTGGGAAGAGCAGCCCGAGCGTCAAACTTGTTTTGCGCCCGGAGCGATGAGAAACCCTGAAAGGGTGTCTTATGAGGCTTGCCGTTAAAAGGGTATGTCGTCAAGATTGATCGGCTCATCCCCCAAATCATCATCAGAAGAAGATGATTTAGATTCTTTCTTTGAACTAGCAGCAGATGACTTGTTGCTGTTTGATGAGCTTGAGCTAGAAGAACTTGATCCTCCACCATCACCGCCACCAACAAAGTTGAAATCTTCTACAACAACCTCTACTTTACTCCGTTTTTGACCTTCTTGTTCCCAGCTGCGTTGCTGTAAACGTCCAGAAACCAAAATTGCACGTCCTTTTTGCATATACTGAGTTATGATCTCCCCCGCCTTACCCCACGCATTACAGTCTATGTAGTCAACGGCTTCTTGTTGTTCTCCGTTTGCATTTCTCCAGGTACGGTTAACAGCTAGTGAAAAACTAGCCACATTCTGACCATTTGGAGTAGTTCTAAGTTCTGGGTCCCTCGTGAGGTTACCCATTAGTATTACTTTGTTAAATCCTTTTGCCATAATATATTGCTTCTCTGTCTATTTATTCAAGAGTAAGCATCCCCTTTCTCCGTTGTATTAAAGTTCTTTACCAATATTATTTTTCGTCGTCGTTTTCGTCTTCTGGCTCGTCGTCTTCTGTTTGGTTAGCTAGTCTTTTGTCTCGACTAGCTTTCATTGCTTCAGCTTTAGCAATAGCCTTCAAGTCTGGTTTAGTTAATAAGAATCTTATAACTTCTCCAGTGATATTTAAAGCATCGTTAAGCTGCTTAACGCCTTGTGGTGGCAACTCAAGACTATAGAATACATATACTGCGTGTTCATGACCAGCAATCTTGTAGGCAAGTTTTCGTTTGCCCCAGTTGTCTGTTTCTAGAATTTTACCATCAGAATCTTTAACAAGTTTTTCAATTTGTTTAGATGCTTTTTCTAGGTCTATTTCTAGATCAGGATGAAATAAAACTGCTAATTCGTACTTATTCACCGTCTCTCCTTTCTTTGGGTTTGCTCACATACCTAAGAGTTGTGAGCTAAAGTTGATATTACAGAGATAATTATAACAATTTTATTAAATTTTTTCAATCTCTTATCTGAGCATACCTGTGCAAATTAATTATAGCTCTTCTAGCGCTTGGTCTTCTTCGCTGACTTCATCGTCATTCCCACCCCCAAACGCATCGCTAGCTGATCTAATCAACACGTCTCTTGGCTTAGATCCA
>JAUIKH010000060.1 GCA_030430915.1 bacterium
TCTGCCCACGGACTACTTTCTGAAAAACAATAAGGATCCTGAAAAACACCTCTACCAATCATTATTCCGTCAACTTCATACTTTTCTGCTAGTTCTAAACCATGAGATTTATTAGTTATATCGCCATTTAGAACTATTTGAGTTTTAGGAGATATTTCATTCTTCAATTTAATAATTTCACTTATAGCTTCCCAGTTAGCTGGAACCTTGCTCATTTGCCTAGTAGTTCTAACGTGAACAGACAGCATAGAAGGCTTTTGCTCTAGCAGTAATTTATGCCAAGAATAGTCAATCCTATCAAATCCCAGTCTGGTTTTAATGCTAAGCGGCATACTGCCTGATCCTTTTTTGGTAGCTTCTATTATTTCGATAGCTTTGTGTCTTAAATGCGGCTGCGCTAAAGCTGAGCAGCATTCATTTTTAAGCACTGCTTTATCCGGACAGCCTAGATTTATATCTATTCCACAAAACCCAGGAATATCTCCAATTGAGATTTGTTTAGCTATTTTTTCAAAATTTTCTGGTTTTTTACCCCATATTTGAGCTACGACTTCGCCTTTATCATTTATGGTACTGAGTTTTGGCATTAGCTTCTCTCGACCTGGGCTACATAGGCCATCAACATTTACAAACTCGCTCATGTACAAATCTGCAGGCGAGCAGTCATGAACTACTCTACGGAAGACAGTATCCGTAACATCGTCCATCGGCGCTAAAACAAAAAATGGTTTACTCATAACTCTGTAATTATACTATTTTAAATCTTCTAGGTATCTGCTGGCTGTTGCAGAAGCTAGCTTGAGTGCTCTAGGTAAGCTTGTGTCGTACTCTGCCAATTCTTCTAAGCGACTTTTATGAAATTCCGACCTAGTTCGTTGGTTTTCTACAGCTTCTTTGATTATTTGTCTAACTTCTCCTATTTTCATAGTCTTGAGTCTGACTTCTAGCCATTTATTGAACTTTTCTGTTCTCTGTGGATCTGTATACGGATCTTCCGGAATTTTATTTTTGCCATAATAATTTTCTATATCTTCATTACGTCTTGTTCTGTACGGGATTCTATCTAAAACTCTTTTTTGTTTTGTGCCTTTTTTTGTCGAGACATAGACAGGCTTAACTTCACCATCTTCTAGAAATTCTTTTTGGTCAATATGACGCACTAACCTCACAAATCCAGGATTATCTTTCTCAATTCCTGCAACATCAAGTGTTAAATTCGGATTTAGTATGTCTGACACTGCGCGATCAAAATCTGACAACGCCTTTTCATCACCAGTAGATTTCTGATAAAAATCACCTATAAGATGAGTGACACTCACTGCTGCTCGTCTCCCTTCTTCTAGACCTTTGGAAGGGTTATCAGGGTAGGCTTTTTGTTGTGCTCTTACTATTTCAAGTATTTGATTTTTTATACCTAGAGGATACTCGGGGTTGTCCAAGTAGTCAAGAAAAGTTAGAGTTACATTTTTTTCTAAATTGGTACTTGGAATAAAACCTACTTCGGGATCTTTGTCTAGTACTTCAACTCTTTCATATGTATCCAGCTTATCTGTAGCTTGGCTCGACTCTTCATCACTTAAATCTGAAACATTGCGTAAACTGATTGCTCCTATTGCATCTGGGAATTCTAATCTTTTTTCTGGACTTGACTTCATTAATCTTTCGCCTTCTTCTTGCTTAAGTAAGCTTTTCTTATAGTTTTCCCTATTATTCTTACCCTTTGCATCAGCAAACTCTACTAAAAAATCGCCATACATTCTTCTAGTATCTTTTTTAATTTCTTCTTCCTGGTCTGGATTAATATCAATCATTGATTGCATGCCAACAGCTTTTGCAAAAGCTACTTTGGAGTTTTTCAAATGTCTATTGAGCGCTTCTGAACTCTTTCCTGAAACTGCATCTACATCGTCATATCGTGACTCAAGGTTACGTCTGTATACTGGGGAATCTGAAGCAATTTGAAATCCTGTCAACCTGCTAGCAGCAGAAAGATTATTTAAGGCGATGACCAGGTTGTTTCGTCTTTCTACTAAGTTATTTTTAGGATACTCATTGGCATTTAATTGTTTCAAATTATGGCTAAAGTAATCTCCCTCAGCCCTTTCAAACTCCATATTAGATAGTGGGCTAGGATCTAACCATGTACTTTGTTCTGTATGTTCCTTTTTGTTTTCTGATGACATATCTGATATTATATCACACTTTTATACTTAACGCAATGTATGCGTGTTAGTTAACATTGATTTTATAATCAACATTACTGTTTTCTAAAGTAACTAATTCGAGAGGTGCTTAGACCCTTATCACCCCCGCCTCTCAAAAACAACCATAACCCTGTACTTAGCTATAGGGAGTCGTACTACCTTTAGGTGGTGCCAGTAGGTGTATTGTTTGGCTATGTTGGGTTCAGCTATCA
>JAUIKH010000022.1 GCA_030430915.1 bacterium
TATAAGTATATGGGAAGAGATGTTTTTAGCCCACCTTTTGATGAAAACGAGTATAAAGCTCAAAACTTTGGTGAGGTCCCTGAGTTTGAAAGCCCCTACTCTGTAGATGGCTCAGCATCTGAGGAACTAAAAAGAGCTGAACCAGCCAGACGTGAAGTCCCTTTTGGCTTTATTGCTCCACTACCACCAGAAATCCAATATAGCCCTGTAGAGATAGCTCGTCGTAGAGTAATAGAGGCTATTGATAAAAACCCGCCTCGTCATCCTGATATCTACACTCGTCAGTAACTAGACTTTTATTGTATTGTCGGCTAGAAGACCGACTGTTCGCTCATCTATTATTGCTGAGCATTCTCGTAGAATCTTTGGTAATAATTCTTGTTCATCTTTATTGAAATTTTGCAATACAAAATCAGCTGAGTCTATTTGTTCAGGTTTTTTTGGTCCTATACCAATCCTGACTCTTCCGAAGTTTTTATTTGTATGCTGAATGATAGATTTTATTCCATTGTGTCCAGCACTGCCACCGTCTGATCTGGTCTTGATAACTCCGAAGTCGACGTCCAATTCATCGTATAAGATCAATGTATCTTCAGGGGATAATTTATAAAACTTTTGTATTCTCTGGACTGCTTCACCGCTGGCATTCATCATGGTTGTTGGTTTAGCCAGCAGTACTCTGGTGCTACCTACTCTACCTAAGCTTAGGTAGGCTTGCAAATCTTTCTTTTCTACCCAGTCTGAGAACTCGTGAGAGCTCTTATACCTATCAACTGCTATAAAACCCGCATTATGCCGGTTTTTAGCGTAATTTGAGCCTATATTGCCCAATCCAACTACTAAAAGAGATTTACTTTGTCCTATTGAGTACAGTGGCTGAGTGATTGTGTGCTCTTCTTTTTTTCTTTGAAATAAACCCATTTATGTCTAGTATACTCTACTAAAACAAAAAATTAGATTACATACTATCTAACGATAATCTGGTCACCCACGCTACAGATTCTAGTATCATCTAAATTACCACTTAACGTCGGCGGAGCTGCTATTTTGGCTGCCCCTCCAACTGCTTTTGTAGCTTGAACATCAGATAGACTTAAATTACTGAGTCTACTTCTATCTATTCTAGTTTCTTGTATATTATTTCTTGTAGTAACAATACATTGATTTATCATAGAATTAGATACTGATGAATCAGTAACGTTTGAGTCAAATATCTCTGTTAGTTCTGGGCTGCCGCTCCTAATTCTAGAATTCGTAATTACAGAATTAATAATCTTCGAACCAAATATATATGAGTTTCTAATTATTGAAAAATCTGCTATTGCGCTATTATTAGAGATTTCTGTTTCTTCTCCTGAAATTAAACATGCACTAATTCTGCCCCTATCAACCAGACTATTTATATTTGTTACAGTTCTGCTTGGTAAATCAAGCTCTAGAATAGCTCTCCCAAATAACCTTACTTCTTCGTTATCAACAGCAGCCTGTAGACGGTCTAGTTTTTCATTTGCATAGTCCCATTTATCATGAATCGAGCTAACTCGACCAAACTCTGTAAAAGAATGGCTTTGTGCCCACTCTTCAAGGTGTTCTAATTTCTGTTCCAGTGTAAATTGTTCTGTTTGGGTTGTCATCTGTAGTCCTTATTAGTTAATTAAGAATATACCTTAAACATTTGCTATAAACAAAAGCGTATACTAATCAGTTAGCTCATCTGGCAGTGCAATATTTAGGCTAACATTATCAGATACAGGCACAAAAAGTAGTGCAGGCTCTTTATCAGGATTGTAGTCGTAAAAAGTACTGTCTAGGCTTTCAAATACAAAGTGTAGTTTAGGAAGTGGTTTGTTTGGACGTTTAACACCGATAACTCCCAAGTAATAGCCAGAGAAATTTACTTCTTCCACGGGTATATCATAAATTTCTTCATCACTGTCTTGCTGTCTAATAAAGCCTCTCTCAGCTGTGCCAACAACATTCATTTGCCTGAGCTCTGACAATGAGGGTTCTTGAGCAGTAGCACAATAGTCCCACGGATCAATTTCCTGATAAGTATCGTCAGCCGTAAAATATCTACCCTTTACCAATTCTCTAGTTTTATCTATGATTTTTCTTAACGATTCCAGAACTATTTCATCATCTTGCTGAAAGTCGTCAGGGGATTTTAATAATGAATAGAGTTCTTGTTGCGAACCCATACGAGTGATTTCATCAACTGGAATCTTTAAAAATGCTTCAAAACTACCTGAAGTATAATTTGTACTAAAGTTTTTTTGGCCAATATAGATATCAGCAAAAAGCCGAGGATCATCTATTACTTCACTGTCGTCTTCCTCAATTATCAGGGGTTCAAACCCCAAGAAAACCCCCTTAATACCTCTTTTTAGTGTGTTTTCACCAACCCCCATCAACCCCGAAGGTGTGGTTATTAGCGCCTCATTGCTAAAAACATACACCGGAGTTCCAATTATTTCCTGTGTCATTTCTCCAAGCTCTTCTTCTATTTCTTCAATTTCTGCGTCATTGTTAAGCTGAGAAGCTTTAGCATGACTTAGAATTTCGAACATAGATGTTCCTGTTCGGTAAAATTCTGCTCTAGTGTCTATGAGTTTTTCTGTTGGCTCCATCTAAATCATGATAAACAAAGTATTTGTTTTATGCACAAGCATTATGCAGATTTTTGGCTTTTTACTTGATCACGGTTGCCGTTGTTCTTAAACTTTTTAATTTTATGCACATCACGGTCAATGAACCATAGCTGGATTGGCGTGCCAGCATAATCCCACTGTTCTCTCATCATTCTGTCCATATGTCGGCGGTAACTCCAGTGTAGGAATCTAGTCTGGCTACCAAATATTTTAAAAGCTGGGATTGGATTGTCTTCCTGGACCATATATCTAAGTTTCGGCTGTTTGTTTTTTAGCCCAGCAGGTGGATGCCTATCAGTAACTTTTTTAAGCCAATTATTCAGTTCTCTAGTTGAGATTTGCTGGGCTCTTCTATCCATAATTTCTAAAATGAGGTCAAAGATTTTTGTAACGTTTTTGCCCGTAACACTGCTTGTATAAATTAGTGGCGCCCAAGGCACAAACACAAAATCTTTCCTGATTCCAGGTGTTATTTGGTCTCTAGTGAATGCATCTTTTTCTTTGATGTCCCATTTGCTAATAGCAATTATCAGGCCCTTCCCCGCCTCCTTAACCATGCCTGCAATTTTTTGGTCTAGTGCTACGCTTAACTCCTGTGAATCAACGAGTAAAATACAGATATCTGCCTGCTCAATTGCGCTTAAAGATCTTAATACACTGAATTTCTCTATTCCTTTTTCTATACGTCCGCTTCTCCTTATGCCAGCGGTATCAAGTATTTCAATTTCCCTTTTCTCATACTTTATAACTGTGCGGTTAACATCCCTTGTGGTCCCTGCTCTATCAGCAACAATTGCTTGCTGCTTTTTAGCTAAACTGTTGTAGAGAGATGATTTCCCCACATTAGGTCTGCCCAGCAGGGCTACTCTAATTCGATTATCAGCTTCAACTATCGAAATATTCGGCAGTATTTCATCTAAAACTTCCTCTAATGTGTCAAAGCCCTTTTTCTGTGTTGCAGAGGTTGGGATCAACTGTTTGATTCCAAGTTTTTTATAAGCCTCTATCTGGTCACTTTTTGCCTTATCAGACTTATTTACTAGTAGAATTATCTCTTTACCACTCTTAAAAGCTAGCTTAGCTACTCGTCTATCTTCTTCGGTAATGATTGTCGTAGCATCAACTGTTACCAGAATGATATCCGCGTTATCTGCTGCCTCTTTAATTTGCTCTTGAATTGTTAGTTCAAACTCATCCTCAGCACTCTTCAGGCCAGCAGTATCTACGAGCCAAAAATCTTTTCCTGAATTTAGTGTAGCTTTTGCATAAATAGAATCTCTGGTGGTTCCAGGTTCATTAGCTACTATAGCTTCTCTTCGCCCTATCAGCGCATTAAACAAGCTGGATTTGCCTACATTGGCTCTGCCAACAATGGCCACAATTGGTACTTTTGATTTACTCATTCTTACAAGCATTATAACAGGGGTAATCAGATTTGTAAAATATACAAAATTATTGAATAATCTTTACAAAACAATATCTTTACGCTATAGTCTATCTTCGAAAAAGAGAGGACATCATGTCAGAGAAAAACGTAGAAAATAAAGCCGAACAAATCATCATATTAGGTGGGTTAGCAGGAATTTTGGCAGCAACGGCAATTACTGCACCGGCTGTAATTTCTTTAGCATTTCATGATGAAGGGTTGGGTTCAAAGATTGAGCTCTGTCCAGAAGATGTTGAAGGCAGTATCAGGGTAATAAATGATGAACCTCTTCATGAGTTAGCAAGTTCTGCAGAAGAAAACGGAGATCTAGATACATCTGGAGACATAAAACCTATACTTGGTTCAATAGACTACGCTGACCAACTTGGTGAGTTAGCTTGTAATCTACCTACCGAAGAAGGAGCGCAGTCGGCACAGTACACAACGCTAACAAATGACGGTGTAGCAGCAGTTGGTCACGGTAATATCTTGTCAGGAGAACTACCTGATGGACTTGTATGGGCTTCAGACCCTCAAAGTTAGTTAAAGTTCTAAAAATTGTTCTGGTGGCAAAGCCTTTAAGCTGTAATTGCCCATTTTAATTCTATGTAATTCTTCGACTCTATATCCGATAGTCTCGAACGTGCGTCTAATTTGTCTGTTTCTGCCCTCTGTTAAAGTAATTTTGTAAGTATTGTCTTCTTTTGTGTCTTCAACCTTTAACTTACTTAATCTATCGTCTCCAATATTCACGCCTTTTTCTAGCCTAGCTTTATCTACTGACTTTAACGGCTTATTTAGGGTTACTAGATAAATCTTTTTTTTATTGAAACTCGGGTGGGTAAGTTCTTGTAGAAGCTTACCGTCATCCGTTAGGATGACTAACCCACTAGAATCTTTGTCTAGTCGACCAGCGACATTTAAGTGAGACAGCCGGCGTTGTAGCAGGTCATAAACTGTTGGGCCACCTTGACCATCTTTACTGCAGATGTACCCAGTAGGTTTATTTAAAATTACTGTAATTGATGGTCGCTTGAAGGTGTTCAACTTTTTGCCATCAACAACTACAGAATCTTCTTCCGTGACTTGGATTCCTGGGTGGGCTACCTTACGGTTAACAATCACCTTGCCCTGCTCAATTAAGTCATCAGCTTTTCTTCTCGATAAGCTTGAGTATGTAGCAATAAACCTATTGAGTCTCATTATATATATTTTAACACTACTATAGAGCTATGGAGTTTGGGTCTATCTTGGTGTTAGGTTGTGGTGGATCTATTGGTGTATCTGGACCCGAGACTGTTTGACCAGGGGCTGGAGAATTTTGTACTGGGGTTTGCTGTTGTTGAGGCGTAGGTTGGGCTTGGGGAGCTGGTTGTGATGGTGCAGGTGTAGTAGAGCCAGGTTGTTGCATAGCGTTTCTGGCAACCTCGGCCATTGCTTCTTTTTCTTGCTCCTTTGTTAGTAATTCGTTTAACTTTTCTCCTGTGTCAGCTTTTAAGTCATTTATTGGCTGAATTACTTTTTTTTTCTGTGGTGGCACAGCCGTTTTAGGGCTGTCTTCTTGTTTGTTCTCAGTAGTTTGACCTGCATTAGCGTCAGGTGCTTGTGGGGGTGCTGTTGTAGATTCAGCTGAAGGTGCTGGTGTAGTTTCGGTCTTTGGTGTTGGTATCTCGGCAGGAGGTTTAGCTTCAGGTTCAGCTGGTGGTGCTATAGGAGTTTCAGGAGCTTCTGGAGTTTGTGCAGGTGCAGTATTACTTTCAGGTACTGTTGGTTGAGGAGCAGCGGCTGCAGTTTCAACTGTTGCTACAGGAGCTTCTGCTGGCGGTGTTTGTGGTGGCGTCTCGGATGTAGGCTTTTTAGTATTTGTGGCTGGGGCTTCTGGTTTGGGGGCGGGCACAACATTTTGTTCAACTTTAACTGGAGCTGGCTGTTCTTCCTGAGGTGTGTTGTTTAGGTTACCCTGTATTTGTTCTGCAATTGCTTTTTCTTCTTCCTCTATTGTCTGATCAATGCTGTCTTGTTCTTTAGTTTCTTCGGCTGGCTTTTGAGCAGATTCAGCTTCAGGATTTACTATTTCACTAGAATTGGAATTAGCATCGTCTGTTTTTGGCTCAGGGTTTGGTGCTTCACTGACTTCAGGCTTACTTTCTTCTGCTGGAGCTGGCTTCCCTTCCAACACTTCCTTTGCAGTCTTAGCGACGTCTTCTAAGGTTACTTGAGATTTGACAAGATACCTGTCAGCGCCAAGCTTTTCGGCGCGTATTTTATCTTCGGCTTGGCTCAAGGCTGTCATCATTATGACTTTGGCATTTTTTGTTTCTTCAGTTGTTCGTAGTATGTCTAACATGTCAAAACCGCTGATTTTCGGCATCATAACATCAGAAATTATAAGATCTGGCTTCTCTTTCATGGCAACAGATAGAGCTTCTTCTCCATCTCGGGCCGAAACTATATCGTATCCTTCTGCTTGTAGCCTAGCTTCGTAAATCTCGCGTAAGTTGTTATCGTCCTCTACCAGAAGAATCTTTGCCATATCTGTGCCCTTTCGTTAGCTTATAAGCATATGCATGTATGACATTATTGTAACATTATAGTTAACCTATTTGTACAGTGGTTTGTCGATGGTTTAGTTTTCTTCTTTTACCGCTGCCTTACTGCTATCTAGACGTGGAAGATTAATATAGAAAGTACTTCCCTTGCCCTCCTCACTGTCTACCCATATTTGACCGTTATAAAGTTCGATTATTTTTTTACAAATGAATAAGCCTAATCCGGTTCCCCCTATAGTTCTAGTTGATGTATTGTCAATTCTGTAAAATTTTTGGAACAAGTGAGGAATATCTGCCTTAGATATACCAGCTCCAGTATCCGATATATGAAATTGTACAACCGATTTATCTCCCGTTATACCAACAGATATTTTACCTGATTCCGTATATTTGACGGCGTTATCAAACAGGTTAGTAATCGCCTCTCTTAGTCTATCTGGGTCTACATATGCGTAAAGCAGCGGTCTAATAATTTTTTTATTTACATCAATAGCACTAGATTCTGCATCCCGTCCTGACCCAACTAAAAGTTCAAGCCTAAGTCCTTTGTTCTCAGCACTAAATCGTAAGTCATCAACTAGTTTTTCAATGAAGTCTCCCATTTCAACAACTTCAGGGTGGCTGGTTAGTCTTCCGTCTTCTGCTTTTGAACTTGTAAGTAAATCTTGAAAGAGCTTGCCCAAATGGCTGGTAGATGAATGAGCTTTTTCTAAATAAGAACGTGCATTAGAGTCAATTTTTGAAACTTTTTCATTTAGTGCGAGTGCTAGGTATCCCTCAATTGCAGCTACAGGAGTTCTCATCTCATGACTTGCTGTACTAATGAAATCTGCATGTTGTTTTGCTTCTCTACGCTGGCTTTCTACGTCCCTTATTATAGCTGCAGCTCCGAGTAGCTCTCCTTTAGAATCGTGCATTGGTGAGACACTTATGTCAACGTATAATTGTTTGTTATCTTTTTTTACTAAAATAGCATCATCGTCTCTTAAAGACTCACCAGATTGCAGCACTACACAGACTGCGTTTTGATCATCATTTATAGGTTGACCTTTTTCATCTACAAACCTTAAAATTGACCGGAAGTCCAAGCCCAATGATTCTTCTTTAGTCCAACCGGTTATTTTGGTTGCAGCTGGATTAAACATATTTACTATATTTTTTTTATCAACTAGAACAACACCATCATCAATGCTATTAATGATGATGTCTGCTTTTTGTTTCTCGTTATGAAGCGAACTCGTATCTGCCCCACCCGATTTCTTGCGTTTAAATAGTCTCATATCAAAAACGGCGTTTATAACGCTTATGGATTATTATCGTTGTTTTTGAGATTTAAAACAAGGTTAATCTCAACTGATAGTGCTTTTTACTCAGCCCAACACCAGATAAAGAAGCACTTAGCTTTGGTAGTTACTTCTGTTGGTTCAGAAGTATTACCTGAAGTATCTTGTGCTGTTACTTCATAGGTATAGTAAGTATTAGCATTAACATTGTAGTCTTGGAAGCTAGTATCAGTAGTATTACCTATTACCTGATTATTCCTCTTAACCATGTAGTCTTGTACAGCTACATTGTCTGTAGAAGCTTTCCAGTTTAAGTTAAATGAGTATTGTTTCTTCCAGTAGTTAAAGCTTAGACTCTTACCTAGATCACTAACAGCTGATGGATCTGATGTATCTACAGGTGGCTGTGGAGTAGGAGTCGGTTCTGGTTCAGGTGCTGGTGGAGTTGGAGTTGGAGCAGGTGTAGGTGTCGGTGTCGGATCAGTTGGTGTAGGAGCTGGAGCTACTGTACCAGCAGTTATAGTCACATCATCTAGATAGTAGACCTCACCATACTCAGCTTTGTCAGCAAAGAACCTTAAAGCTACATTAGTAGTATTAGCAGGAGCTGTAGCTGAGCAGCTTCTAGCTGTCCAGTTACCACTGGATTGAGAGGCTAATCCTGGAACTGTATCTAGTATCTTACGTCCATTGTAGAAGCGTAGTTCACAACGAACATTACGACTAGCACTAGACTTAACTGCAAAGGTAGCAGATATATCTTGACCAGCACTAGCTTTAAGTCCTTGTTCATATTGAGCAGTTCCTGCTCTAGCTGTCTTAGAACTATCTGGATATGGTCCAGAAGCATCTACCTTAACCATTAATGCACCAGAAGCCTTATTACCTTCACTACCTGTATGACTAACTACTGTATTACCTTGACCATCCCAGCCTTGGTTATTAGAACTAAAGTCGTAGTTGGTTGGTAGGTCGGTGGATGGGAGTGAGGCTGGTGGCTCAGGTGTTGGAGTGGGTTCAGGAGTAGGAGATGGTGATGATGGAGTGGGTTCAGAAGGGCTGTTGGTATCTGGGATTACCCCAGTTTTGCCATCATAAGCTATTGTTGTACCTGTTGACTCATTAAGCACTCTGTCGCCTATGTTGTTCTCAAATATTACATAGTTTGTCGGACCTGGTGCATCACCTGTACGACCTGCAGCAAAAGTTCTTGTCCATAGCTGAGGGTAATAGCGGAAGTTGGCACCAAATTGATTGTTCCTGGCAATAGACTTATTATTAGGATTTGTGCCCATAAGTGATATGCCTGTATTAAAGCCGTCTATATAGTTGTCTTCGGCTAATACTCCCTCAGCTCCTGAATATCCTACAGATCCTCCTGGTGTGTCAGGTGCATAAATACCTATGTTGCCTCCGTGTTCAGGGCGGTAGCTACCTCCATTTGGTGCTTGTCCTACACCTCCGATTATAGTGTTGTGTCTTGCTGTCCAGTCAAACTTAAAGTATTCACCCTGTATGCCGTCAATGTGGCCAGGTGATGCTTCAGTACCTTGTCCATTTACTTCTATGTAATTGTGCTCAGCCAATGAATTACGTGATATTTTTATCCCATCACCAGAGCCACTAATATAGGTGTATCTAACTTCAAATGGCAAGTAAGCGGTAATGCCTCCATTTGACCACCCCGTAGGGCCTTGATTGATATGGCAATGGTCAATAATTAGCTTTCCTGAAGGTGGGCTGCTACTTGAGTAAATTGTACCTAAATCAAATTTGCCCCTAGTATTATTGATCACTTCACAATCAGAGAGCTCTACATTACCTGTCGCTATTTTTAACGGACCGGTAAAGCTATATCCCTTCAGTCTCATCCATCCGTCACCATCACGAGGAGCAGAACCCTCATTAATTGTTGATCCACCAGTCCACTTCTTTAAGGTGCCGTACGGTGTATGACCATAGGTTGAAGCTTGTGGCCCTACATCAATTTTCCTTATAAATGTTGGCCCACTGATAGCAAAAGTATTAAGAACTAATGCAGCCCCGATAAACCCAAAGACTATAGCAAAAATTAATGGTTTCTTAAATTTATTAATTTTTGTAGATATACTAATCTTTTTAGATTTGCTTGATTTAGAAGCTTTAGAATTAGCTCTAGCTTTTGTAGTCTTTTTAGTTTTTGTTGCAGGTCTTTTCTTTGTTGGCATAGTATAGATTCCTTGATTGGTTACTTAATAGGTACTATATAATGCTTCTGTTTAAAAAACCAAAAAAAACGATTTATATGGCATTATTTGAAAAAAATAAAGAAGTTTCTATGTATACTAGACTTATATAAATGTTAAATTTTCTTTTAATTTTACTTTCTATTGGGCTTGTCGTTGTTTCGGCTCTTTGTTCTGGCTTAAACGTGGCCTTGATGTCGTTGGATATTAATGACCTTAAGCGCAGAGCCAAACTAGGCAATAAAGACGCCAAGGTAGCTCTATCAATTCGTAAAAATACACATCTCAGCCTAGCAAGTATATTGTTTACAAATGTGGCAGTTATATCTGCTACATCGCTAGTTCTTTCTAACTTTTTAAATGGATTTGTAGCAGGACTTATATCTACTTTATTTATAGTGGTTTTTGGTGAGATATTACCTCAGGCCTTTGCAGTTAAACATGACTTAAGGGCAATTGCAGTATTTGCTCCTTTTTTGAAGTTAATAATTTTTATATCATATCCGGTTTCAAAACCTTTGCAGAAGCTGTTAGATAAACTGATTGGGCCGGAAGACGAAAGGCTTCATACAAGACACGAGCTAGGTTTAATTATCAAGGAGCATCATGAAGAAAACATGAGTGAATTGGATGATGATGAAGTAGAGATTGTGCAGAATGCCTTGCAGCTTAGTGAAAAGCGAGTTAAAGAAATAATGACGCCCCTAAAAGACGTTTATTATATTTTAGAAAACGAATCTATAGATGAAAAAAAGATAGATGAACTAAAAGTAGAAAATTGGTCAAGGGTGCCAATATTTAATACTTCAAAAACAAAATGTGATAATTTCTTAGTGCTTAAGGATTTGGTCGATATAGATTTTGACAAAAGGCCCTATAGGCTGTCGGAAGTTAAAACTCATAGAGCTAAGACAGTCGGATCTATGACTGCCCTAGATACAATGTTCCGTAAATTTATATCAGCAAAATCTCACATGATGATAGTCAAGAAGAAAAATAAAATCGTAGGTATAGTCACAATCGAAGATCTAATAGAAGAAATCATCGGCCACGAAATAGAAGACGAAAGTGACGCCGAAAAAAGCATCAAGTAGTGGTCAAAACAGAATTAATACAGTTTTGTTCTTGGTTTTGTGACTACAGATTCACCTTCAAGTTCATCAATCTCGTAAGTTAGAGCATCAAGCCCAAGCATAACTACAAGAATCCCTTGGCTGTTAAACCTTGAGTGTCTTCTAAGTGTCTTATCCCACTCAAGTGTTTTAGTGTCTACGGCTTTACCAATAATTTTAACTTCATTTCTATCAGATAATGTAATAAGCCCCGGTTGGAGTATTCTATCAGTTTGCTCGTCTACAGCAGACTTGTCTGCAGGTAATAACCTTAGTTTATTGCCCTCTAATTCTCCACCAACTAAATCGTACGCATGTGAGGGGCGCTCATCATTATTTACACTAATAAGCCCTCCAGCTTCTGGCATCTTACCATTGGCTATTGCTAGCGCGGCTAGTGATGGATTTTGCAATTCCGCTTGGTCCAATCGCGGTACCTTTCTTTCAACAGCAACAGGGTAAGGTAAATAAGGCCGCTCAGGATTATTTTTGGGTGAATTTAGTAATAGATCTTTTATAGTTTTTCTCCTGCAATAAAATTATCAACTTTCTATTATGACATAAATAGATTTTAAAAGCAACCATAACTTTTTATGTGTACTTTTAATTAATTAAATACTCAGGAGTATCGTGATGAACTAGGGCTGTTCAGGGCGACTGATTTCGGCCCTCGAATTATTTGTTTATAAATTTTATGTCGCACTTCTAATCTTCCAGATTCATCATCGGCACTAATTCCCTTTGTACAAGCCATGTATATGCCCGATAGTGCTAGCTCTCTACTTCTGGCAATAGGATTTATGCCTTTTGTCGATGGATAAGGCACATATTCAAATTTTTTGCCCATTACTTTTTGAGCTATCAGTCTAATTCTAGCTTGATGGTGTTTGGCTGCGATAAAACCAATAGCTGATATATTATGTTCGTAAGGCTCTATTAGGTCGGCTAACTCTTGCATGTTTTCTATGGTATTAGTCGAATTTTCTCCCTTTTCGATGTGTGGGATATTAGCTTGAGGGTCTCTTGATAATTGATTTTCCACAAAATTGTTAATCGCTT
>JAUIKH010000023.1 GCA_030430915.1 bacterium
TTATGTGCTGTACCAGCAGTTTACTAGCACCTTACTTACTCACTTTTTGTTTCAAAAGCATTCTAACAGAGTAAAAAACCATAAGCAACATTGACAAAATAGTTTAAAACTGCTACAATAAAAAAGTTAAGTAAAGCAAAAAATAAAAATTATGAACAACCCCAATCAAGAACCTCAAAAACCTAGCATCCATGAAGTAAATGGTGCATTTCTAGAGCTAGAGGAGTACAACAGGCAGCATACGGGTACGGCAGTAGCAATGGGTAACTTATTATCTGTATTGCTCGAGCAGGATGACTTTGTAGAAGCGGATGGTAAGTTAGAGGATAGTCAACGACAAAGCAAGAATAGACGGGTAAGTGTAGATGTATCTGCTGAAGCAGAAATTGCTGAATCAATCATGAAGTTTACTTCTTTACCAACCTTGCAAAGGATTGGCTTAGAGATTAAAGGAATAGGTGGAGATATAGGAAATGATGAATCTAGCCTTAGTTTACAAAGACAAGAGCTTGTGTTGTCTGATGTAACTCTTTATGAGAGCTTTTTGAATTATATTGATGGACAATTATACGGGGAAGAATCATCTGCAATAAGAGACGAAATATCAAGTGTCTACAATAACATATTTACTGCTACAGAAGCAGCAATACTAAGTGATGACGAAGAAGATAATAAAGCAGGCAGTGCTGGATTAGGTTTACTTAAGAGGCTGAATCCAAGCTACGAAAAATTACTAGATCAAGGCATAGATATTCAATATGAAAAAATAGCTAAACTTGTCGCTTGGGAAGATAAACCAGAGCTTAAAGACATGTTAATTGCTGAGAAAAGACTAGGAATGGGGAACGATGATGAATCTTTTAATTCTTCCAGATGGCAAGTAGATACAACAGGCGAAACTTTAACTGAACGATGGAGCAAATTACTTAGTCATTACGAAAAAGTAAAAGCAAAATACGGTGAAGATAGCTCACTTACGGAGCTAATGAAATTTGAAATAAATCAGTCTTTGACTACAGCTCAGAAATATATGGATGAAAATTTCAAAGAAGAAAAAGATGAACTAGGAAGACCTGAGGCATTTGCTCAAATATCTAATAGAGCTAAAGAATTAGGATTGGCAATTTAAAAAATGTCAAAAGAGCCACAAAGTATTGAAGAGATAATAGATTCACAAGGGGAATTACCCCATGTAGAACTAATGGTAAATCCTAAAAAAAGAATACCTAAAGGCACATTAGTACCAATGCCTATGACTATCTGCTCAGACGACAAAATTATTGGAGAAGCTACTTTAGTTGTAGACAAGAAAAGAGAAGAAGAATATTTTAATGGGATCTCTTTAAACCAACAATTTAGGGGCAGGGGGTTTGGAACAGCTACGTATATTCAGGCGATTAATCATGCGCACTCTGAAGGTAGAACATTCCGATCACATGATTGGTCGCAAACAGAAGCAGCAGCTAAAATTTGGTCAAAATTTGTAGATTTGGGTATAGCAGAAGTTATTGAACCTTTAGAATATGGTAAAACAGAAGATGACGGCACTAAAAAATTTACATCTCATTTACAAATACCACCGAGACCAGTTACATAGTTAGGTTTGGTTCGATGTTGAGAGAGTAGGGGCCAGCGGTTGGCTGATTGTGCATCATTTTAAAGCAGCCTAGAGTTGCTACCATTGCGCCGTTATCGGTGCAAAGCTTCATATCAGGATACTGCAAGACTCCAGACATACCAGTCTGTTCAGTCGTTCGACTGATACTACTGGTCTTCTCAGCGCTCTGCTGCGTTGCTGAATTGCGGTGCTCACTCAACGTACCCTTATGTACGTTTTGTTGCGTCTCCTCATTCGCGCCTTGCATAGCATCTGAGCTGGAGGCTTGCAGACGATTAAGATTTTCTGATAATTGACGTCGTAATTCTTGATTTGCTGCGACACCTCCAGCGATAACAACACTTTTGGGCTGGAATTCTTTGTAAGCTAACGCAGCTTTATCTACTATAGTTTCTATTGCAACACGTTGAAAGCTCGCTGCAATATCGTTCTTCTGAGCGAATGTAAGCCTTTCTGGTAGCTTTGTGGACGGAAACGTGAAATCTTCCCCAATTTCGCTCTGGGCTAACCTCAGAACAGCTGTTTTTATTCCACTAAAGCTAAATTCGTACTTATCATCTAATTTTGATTTCGGTAGTTTATATTTATAAGGATTACCATTTAGGGCTGCCTTAGAAACACTTGGACCGCCAGGGTAGGGTAGGCCAGCTATTTTAGCAACTTTATCGAAAGCTTCACCAATAGCATCGTCTCTAGTTTGACCTAGCAATTTGTATTTGAAGTGATCCGTAAATAAAACTAACTGACTGTGTCCACCACTGACAATTATTGCCAGAATTGGAAATTGAGGGGCAGTAGCTGGTAGTTGATAGTTAGAAAGTTCACTTTTAGTTATAAAATTTGCATAAACATGGGCCTCCACATGGTTGATAGCATAAAGAGGTTTTTGTTTGGTGATAGCCAGCGTTCTAGCACTCATAACTCCAACCAACAAGCTTCCACCAAGTCCAGCACCGTGTGTAACGGCAATTGCATCAATATTGTCCCAGCCAACAGGTGACACAGCTTCATCTATAACTGGCATTATGCTTTCTATGTGTGATCTGGCAGCTATTTCTGGCACTACGCCTCCGTACGCTTTGTGCAAATCCATAGAGCTGAAAACACTGTTAGACATAAGAATAGATCCGTCTTTCACTACTGCGGCAGCGGTTTCATCACAGCTTGTTTCAATTCCTAGTACATTCATTGGTTACATAATAGCAGCTCAAAGAAGTAATAAACATAAAAACTATTGACAAATTGTCAAATATTTGCTATTATAATAATCTAAATAACAGATTATTTAAGGATTCTAAATAAAATCATAATGAAACTACACGAACCAAGTATACAAACCTTTAACCCGACAGAAGAAGCAGCTAGACGCCAGCATCAAGACCGTGTCGATCAATGGATGGATCATACAAATCAAGAGAATGTACATGACTTGCAGCAATATATTGAGGCAAGGCCTGTTAATACTGTTAGTAGTCCAGACTTTCTAACAGAATCTATTCCATATCAAGAACTTGGTTATGCTGAGCTTGCAGATGCTATCATAAACGCACAATCTCAAGAAGATATAACAAAATCTGGAGACATGGTTGATGCTCTGGCTGAAAAGTTTGCAACATCTAATTTATCCGAGGATGGCATACTTAATTCTCTTATTAAAATCAGTGAAAACCAAGATGAAACGAAAAGACTAGACGATGACACTTTAGAAGAGATTGCATATGAAGCAACAAGAATCAGAGAAAGAAAAGATATACAAAAAGAACTAGATGACGCCAAAGAACCTGAATCTATAAGCGATATTAAAACACAAGATAATAAACCAGTAGAAAAAGGAGTATCTGCGTCTGAAGTCTCCAAAAATGATGAAAACTCAACAACCTCAAGCGATAAAACTCCCCCAACAGATTTAAACGATAGTGAAAATCCTAAGCCGAATACTGAAGATTTAGACAAGATTGAAGCTGGCCTTGTTGAAAAGTATCAAGAAGTACAAAACCGAATTAAGGAACTTGCCATAAAAAGGAATGCAGAGGGTTTAGAGGCAGATGAATGGCTTGAAGTAGAAGAGCTTAAAAATGAACTTATTGATATAAACAAAAATATTCTTTCATTAAGAGAAGAATTGACAAAAAAAGATATAGCAGACATTGAAGAACACAATAACAACCAAGTTAAAAATCTATTTGAGACAGGAAATGGTGCATCAGAGAATAACAACTCACAGGATAATACAAGTGAATCTATTGATGAACGATTTGATAAAGCAATACGTCAACTTGGTGAACTAGCTAAAAAACATAAGTCTGAGGGACTAACAGAGGATGAGGCAGGGCTTATTGATAAGCTGACAGCTGACCTTATAGATTTTGAGAAAAACAGAATAATTGAAAGTCAGGGTTCTGTTACTAAAGAGGAGCTAAAACAAATTGAGATTAAAGTAGTAACTACTGTAAGTGGATGGTTTAATAAGGAAATATCATCTGAAGTTCAAGATGCTTTTGATGCAGCTAAGCCTACCCCAGAAACTCCAGAAGAAATTGCTGAAGAAGAGGCAAGAGAAGCTCAAAAAACAGCATATGAAGAAGAGTTCGAAGATATTTACGAAAAGCTTGAGGAATTGGGCACAGTAAGAATGACACGAATTTTAAGCTTTAGAGAACTAGATAAAAAGGATGCTAAGAAGGAAGGCAAAGACTATAACGACGGTCTAACTCATGAAGAGTGGCAAATTGCAGAACAACTTAATAATAGACTTTTTGGACTAAATCGCGTGATTAATGGACATGAAATTGATAATTTAACCATCGGTCATAATAAGGTAGATGAGCAAGCATTAGTAGATAGAGTAAAAAGTTTCTTCCCAAAAAATGATCCTGAAGATATTGAAAGAAACAGAGAAGGACTAATTGTAGAGTTTGGAGAAAGGTCTAGGCAAACATGGAGTCAGCTAGAAGAGCTAGCCTATATTGAGTCAGAACAACAGCTCACCCCTGTACAGTCTTTACTAGTCGAGCATTTAAAGAAAAAACTAAAGCATGAAATTAAATGTCAGAGGTTACTAGAATCCAAAAAAGAACTATCAGATGATGAATTAATCCAATTTGAGTCCGCTGTTGACGTAAGAGTAGCTAGCTTGTTTAATGTTGAATCTGATCAAGAAACACCAAAACAACACAGTGATGATTCAGATACTGAAGACGAAAAGTCATCAGATAAAACAGAAAAAGAACACTCTATAATTCGCAATTCCGATATTAAAAAACCTAAGACTGTAATTTCTGAAAGACCCTCTAATAGAGGTAAAAGAGAAAAAGGTAAGTTTAAGGAAACTTTAAAATCTAGAGTAAGCAAGGCGATTTCCAAAGCTAAAGAAGTACTTGAAGGTGTTGATGAAGAACGAATGGCCGAAATCTTAAAAGCCCTAAAAGCTGGAGTGAATGGCGGAGTTGACAGACAGCAAAGTGAGAAGCCTAAACCAGAAAATGAAGAGCAACTATCTAAACCTGAAAAACAAAACTCTGACAGTAGAAGGAGAGCCAGAGAAATACTATCTGTAGGAGTTTTCGCTGTAACCCTGTTAGGCTTGGCGGCAAACTCAGCATTAGAAGACAGTGAAGATATTGATGAAATTGAGCAAACAGTAGAAGATACGGTCGAAGCAATAGAGGCAGAAAACTAATCAACTAAACCGTATTAGCATTGACAAAACGGTAATGGTTTGCTATAATATAGTTACTTTTGAATGAAACAAAAAGTAGCGAATCATGAAAAACAAAAAAATCATCGTCAAATATGAGGACGTAGAACCAGAAGTTGTGGCTTTTCGTCTTGAATTTGAAGAACTGCCAAAAGACAATCATAAGTCTGATAAGCCAAACGGCAAATAATACATAAATAACATAGCCGTAAGGTGTACAATATAGCCATGAAGAACTGGGTTATTGGATTTCTAGTTATCGGGATTGTGGTTTTAGGCTATTTTGCATTTTTTAGCAGTGAAGCAGATGCTCCTACAAACCAATCAGTTCAAGAGCAATCTACACAAGTAGCTACTTCTAGTGGTAAAACTTTGTTACTAGCTAACCAAGGCCTGAGTGATTTGGACACAGGCATGTTCGATGATAAATCAGTAGTTATTCTAGATGTTAGCGGTAATAATTTAACAGGTGCACTGCCTTCTGAAATAGGAAAGATGTCAAATCTAGAGGAGTTATATGCCCAAGACAATGATTTTACCGGTATTCCGGCAGAAATTGGTCAATTATCTAAGCTCAGGGTTATTAGTTTTGCCAACAATAACATTACTGGGCTGCCTCTAGAGCTAGGAAATCTGTCTAATCTTGAAACACTAGATTTACGTGGAAATCCAGATGTATCTACCTACGATATTGGCTTAATTCAGCCTAAAATCCCTCAAGCACAGATTCTAACTGATTAGAAATATCATTTAAATATGCCAGCTAAATAACTGATACAATTATACTAATGAAAAAAATAGCGAAAAGACTAGTGCCAACAAGTCTGTTTACTGCGTTTGTTCCTTACTGGCACCTTAGTGAATCAGTTTTTTATCAAGCTAAGTCTGGATTCCCAGCAAAAAGTCTTGAAGTTATTGCCGTAACAGGTACAGACGGAAAGACAACTACGGCTTCTCTAATTACTCAAATGCTCAGAAATAGCAGCAAAAAAGTAGCCATGATGACAACTATCTCTGTAGACTTTGGAGATGGTAGGGGTCCACAACCCAACCCAACTAGGCTGACAACATTTGATGCAAAAAATTTAACAAATTCGCTTAGTAAAATGAAAAATGAAGGGGTAGAGTACCTTGTCTTAGAAGTTACGTCTCATGCTCTAGCTCAGTATCGAGTGTGGGGGGTGCCAATTAGCATTGCAGTCATGACAAATGTTGGGCATGAACATCTAGACTATCACAAGACCTTTGAGCGATACAGAGATGCTAAAAGGCGATTATTCCAAATAACCAACAAAAACAAACATGGCAAGAGAGTAGGCATTATTAACGCCGAAGATTCATCTGCTGAGCTGTTTGCAAGCGATATTGCTAATCCGTTAACATACGGGATTAAAAAGGGCGATATTAGAGCTGAAAAGATCAAACTGACACCTGCAGGTAGCAGGTATGTGATTAGGACAGATTCTCAAGAGTATAGAATTAGTTGTCATTTACCTGGTAGCTTTAACGTCTATAATTCACTGGCTAGTGTTTGTGTAGGCGAGGTATTAAGCATGTCTAAATCTGAAATAGAGAAGGGCATTGACAGCTTAAACGAAGTCGAAGGTAGAATGACTAAAATTGATGAGGGGCAAGACTTTTCAGTAATTGTTGATTATGCGCATACACCTGAGAGCTTTGATAAGCTTTTTGCAGAAGTAAAACCACTGACAGACAAAAGATTAATTTGCGTGTTTGGTAGTGCAGGGCGCCGAGACGAGCAAAAACGTTCAAAACAGGGTGAAATTGCTGGAAAATGGTGCGATATCGTGATAATAACAGAGGAAGACGACCGAGATATAGATGGAGAAATGATTATGCGCCAAATAGTTGATGGGGCTGAAAAGTCAGGTAAAACGCTGAATAAAGACGTCCTAATGGTTCACGACCGCACAGAAGCAGTTCAAATGGCCATAAATACTGCCAAGACAGGCGACCTTGTAATTCTACTAGGCAAAGGTCATGAGAAGTCTATACTTTCTAATGGACCTAAAGCAGCAGAGCTACGTCATTTACCTCAAGATGATGGGGATGAAAGACGTGTCATTAAACAGCCATATGATGAAGTAAAAGTAGCTAAAAAAGCTATATCTAATAGAAAATAGACTTATTCGTTGCTATTTTCTTCCGAAGTAAGTCGCAATATTCGACCATGTCCACCATGGACTTCGCCTGTTTCTGGGTTTCTTTGATCTAATCTAAAAATTGTATCAAGCAGCCTGAAAGATTTTTTACTTTCAATATTAGAAAAAGTTATTTCTTTTGTACTTTCAGTAGGTACTACAACTGGCTGACCGTCAGGGTTTGAAATATTCAGAGCTTCTAGGTCAGTTTCGGATAAAGCTATATTTGAGTTTACTTGGGGTACCAAATGTCCTTTAGAGCCGCCCAAATAATCATTAATAACACTTCTTGCTGCTACATAAACTGCCGTAGAATTACCTGATTCCGCATCACGCTGCAATAAGTCAGCTGACTCAATCTCCCCTTCAAGTACTCTTGTAAAGTTCATTGCTAATTTAGCGGCAATAACACCGTCTTCAAAGGGTAAATCTTTAGTAAGTTGTGCAAATTCGCTCATAAGTTAATTATAGCACAAACAAGCATAAGAATCAAGTATATATGATAGAAAATAGCCCAAATTACTAAAAAGTGATAAAATAAGCTTAATGAAAGACTCTATTGAGCTTATATCTACACCAGTACTTTATTCTGATGAAATTGCACATGGTGTTTATGGACGCTTTAAATACCCCCAAAAGCATATTTTTGAGCTAAGTGATAAACCTGCAGTTAGTTTTGAAATAGCTGGAAGTCCAAGAGGTGAGGTTAAGAAAGGCAATATTAATATGCCCAAGCTAATTGTTGATAACTTGATTGATATGGTAGATGAAATAAGTAAAGGATATAGTCAAGAAGGTCTACATACAGCTCAGACAGAGGTAAAAAACAACTGCGCGCGGTTTGTTAATGAAGTTTGCGGGATTGAGTTCAGCGAGAATTTATTAACAGATACGTCAGACTATAACGGCTGGGAGCTAGAAAGAAAACCAAAAGAATATGAACCAGAAATTGGAGAGGTAATGGTATATAAAAGGCTAGATTCCAATCGATGGCGACATTGGGGCATAGGCGTAGGTGGAGATTTGACTGGTGTTTTATCTTTGCCTAGCGCAAACGCCCATTGGTTGACAATTGCATCTAGCTCAGACATAGCAAAAGGATACGGCTACCTAGAACAGTACGTTGCTCATCACGAAGATTCAATTGTTTAGCTTTTTATTGAATTGTCTACTTTGTTTGGGTTTTCGGTTTTCTCAGGCTTATCTTCAATGGTTATAGCTGGATCACCGTAGTCAATCCCATCGTTAAAGTATGGAGTTTCTGGGCTATTTAATGATTCCATTCGCATACCCTTGTCTAACTCTGTTTCGTTTCCTGCATTACCACGTAGTTTTTCGCCCATAGTAACAATCTTTCTTAATTCCACCCGCTCGGTAGGGTGGTTGTAGGCTCTGAACCTTTAGGTTGTATATATTTACTTGGAGGTGCGTCGGTTATCTGTGGTTCTTCTCTTGTTGGTCCGTCTATACCAAGTGATTCTTGTTTTGGTGGTTGAGTCGGGTCTTCTGGTCCGCTGTCAAATGGGCTAGAAACTCCATCAGCAAAATTTTCTGGTCCTGGAATATTTTTACTATCAGAAGGAGTTTTATTGTCTAGTTCAGAACTTCCAATACTGTTAGACTCAGGCAGCTCGGAGATTTGTTTTTCGTTGGGAATTTGATTTTGTTCTATAAACCGTGCGTAAGATGGATTCTCCATAGGAGTTGGAGGGGTGGGCGTAGTAGTCTTTATTTCACTTTTATCTAACTGGTTATTATTTGCTGGGAACTTTTCATTCATTTTGTTTTCCTTTGTATTATGTTTTTTATTTTTTATCGTTACTAAAAATATTAGCATTAAAATTAAAAAAAGTCAAGCTCAAACTCTATTAAAGCCGTATAGAACTGTTATTTTATTTTGCGTTCGATTGTTTTTAGCTGGGATTCAACATTTCTAAAAGTTCGCTCAAATTGCTCTATCTTGTCTATCTGACGGTCGTTTTCTATCTGTTGTCTTTCGATTCTCTGTAGTGTGGCACGAATTTCATTTATCTCCGTATCCACTGTTTGGTGAATGGCAATTGCGTACTTTTTTATTTCACCCAGCTCTCGTAACAGAGCAGAGTGCTTATCTTCCTCAATTTGTTGTGGGCTTAACGGCTCTGATTGATTAAACATAATTTATCCTTTCTACTTATTTAAAAAACTAGATACTTAAACTAATACATCTAATAAAACCACCACCCTTTAATAATTCAGAAATATTAGGTGTGTAGGTTTTGTGTCCACGTTTTTCAAGTTCTGATCTCAGCTTAGGTGATTTGTTGCTCATTATTACTTCTTTACCTGTAGATACTAAGTTGCAAGCAAAGCCATTCATGGCTTCTTCAAGTGATACCTCGATCTTATCGATATCCTTAATATTATTTATTCTTTCTTGGCTTGAAGGCAAAAAAGCCTCAGGACACCAAGCTATTAAATTAGGGGTTATAACTGCTAGAGCTAGGTCTAAATCATAGAAGAAGCTGTCTGGCCACCCTGTAATAGAATTCTTAATTGGCTTATGACTATTGTCGTATTGAGGTACTGTTTCAAGGCCGATAACTTCTAGACCAGTTTCTCTTGCTAGTAGAGGGTGTGCTTCAATGCTTGTTCTGTAGTGACTGCCAACAAACAGATATTTACCGCAGGGTAGAGCATCTCCTTGACCACTAAAATGAATTTCTTTAGGCAGCTTCACTATTTTTTTGCCTAAGCCTCTTAAAACTTTTTCAGCATATTTTTCTTCTGGCTGACGTTTATTAGGTAAATTGGACAGAATAGCTTTATTACCAACAACCAGTGCCCAATTAGCGGTATAAACACCATCCTGACAATCAATTGGAGGTGGGACTTGGACTGCTTCTATACCTGCTTTTTTAAAGCAGCTAACTATATCTTTATGCTCTTTATTAGCAATTGAGGTACTAACAGGATTCTTATCATCCATAAATGGATTTATTGCAAAAGTATCATTAAAATAATCGGCACCAGATACAAGGAGTTTTCTATTAATAGTCATTGACTGTATTCTACACGCTTAAACAACATGCAAAAACCTTGCTAAATAATAAAATTATGCTATAATTGGTGTATGAATAACATTCCTTCGTATAATTTTGAAGATTTCGGTAATCAGCATCTTGTTAAATCGGTATCCATGCTGCACAAGCTAACTGAACATCAAGAAGTCATGCTTAATGAATCTCACCTGATAGCAACAGATAACCTTGGGTATTTTGGCGATGAAGATGCTGTTAAAAAATTGCAAAAGACCGGGCTACTATTAAAAAATTATGAACAGACTATAGATAATCTTGAGGGTACGGCTGTCTATGAAGTAAGTGGTAACTTAGTACCCTATAAGTCATTCCTAAACAGTACCAAGGTAGACGATAAATCTTTAGAAAAGAGAAGTGAAGTAACTAGAACAGTTAAAAAAACACTGTTTGCATTAGAGCAAGAAGGCTATGTTTTAGGAAAGGAAGATGGCAGTAATTTTAGCTATGAAGACATTGCGTTTGACGAAGATACAACAAGAGTTGTAATTTTGCCTAACGGTGTTTTTGTCGGTCGCAAAGATACTTATATAGAAAATATTCCTAGCGACATGGAAGATCTAAATCTAGACGAAATTAGAAATCAAAAAATTGGGAATCAAATAGTCAGTAGTATATTAAATGCTTTGGGGGATGGTAATCCTTCTCCGTTTATAAATCCAAAAGATTTAAGTAACGAATGAACACAGAGCTAGACCCTTTACCAGAAATAATCAGAGACCCTGCAGAGACCGGGTATGTTGTAAATGAAGAGGCCAGCAGACTGCTTGGTAGTTCTGCGCATGGCGCTGAGGTTGTGGTTGACGATGATGATAGAAGATGGATAAGAAAGTCAGATTATACTAAACCCGCAAAGGCCTATAACGAAATAGCGATGATCGAGGCATTTCAGCGTGAAGGTATACCGACACTGCCTCCAACTCCGAACATGTCTCCTTTTGTCGAAGCACTAGATGAAAATCCAAAAAATGTCAGAGTGTATATTCCACAGATCAGTGGGCTGAGGTCTCTGACTGGTTTAAACTGGGAAGTTTTTGCAGGCTCAGAGGAAGAAGAAGGATTAAATCAAACAGTGGATAGTGTAATAGGCTTGGCGGCTAAAATGCATCGCAGGTATTTTATACATGGTGATTTTCAGATTAAAAACCTAGGAGTACTTAAATCAAGTAAACTG
>JAUIKH010000024.1 GCA_030430915.1 bacterium
TTAGTATTTTGAGACTGATAGGTCCAAGCGCCTGCAACGCCTGGCACCGCTAAAGTTAAAGCACCTGCTATCGCCCAGTTTTTGTATTTTAACTCTCCATATTTTCTTCTATCATACGCTAAGCCAGCTCCAGCCGCACCGACTGCTCCAAGTGAAAAAAGAAGCAGGTTAGACTTCATTAAATCCTTACTACCCTGTTCAACGTCTTTTATAAGCTCGCCTTCTACTGACTCTATCTCTTTGGGATCATCTAGCACCCGCTGAACTGATTCGTCGTCTGGATTTACTTCTGTTATTGTTATTTTTTGGCCTATTGGACCATCATGAGTATCAATATCTATTGAACCAACTGGCCCTGCGTTTACTTCCGTATCTCCACCAAATTGCATCGAAAATTCTGCTTTAGCTACACCGAGATCCTTTTCCGTTCCGCCTAAAACAGTTACCGCTGCTAGACCTACTGCTACGCAAGCTGCTGGTTTCAGTGCGTATCTACCTATTCGTGTTGCAGTATTTTTGAATCTATCAAAACGGCTCAGCTCTAGTTTATCTTCAGGACAACTAGGCTGTAAATCAAAACTTAACTGTTCATAATTTTCGTTAGTCACTTTGTGTGATTATAGCATTTTTTAAATAATTATTGTATAAATAATACAATTTTAGCCTTTTACTCCTTAGATAAGCTAGTAAATTTAAATTAAATATGATACTTTTAATACGTTCAATATTTGAAAATATTTGGCGGATGTAGCTCAGTTGGTTAGAGCGTCGGGTTGTGGTTCCGAAGGCCGTGGGTTCAATTCCCATCATTCGCCCCAAGTTTAAAGCACTATCAGAGTGCTTTTTTATTTCTTTAATCTTTTGAGTAAAATCGTTTTTGTTTGTCTCAATAATGCTCGCAGATCTGGGTCAACGTCTTGATAAAAAAACACATTAAACATTTTTGGAAGTACATTTAAGATTAATTAGTAATATATTAAAGATATTTGTTGTTATTATTACTAAAAAGTCGTTGACAAAATCACAAACTAGGAGTAAACCATATACTTAGAGATGGAAAAGGGCTAATAAAAATAGGAATATCGTATGTCAAAATACAGAAGCAGAAGCTCTAACAGAAAAGCTGGATCTGATCCATGGACAATAACTTGTGCATCGGAAATCATTAAACAGACAGCAGAAAACCCAGAAATACACGATGTTGGTCTAGCCACCATTGAAGCTGTAGTCGGACCAGCTGCTAAGTTAGCTAAAAAAACCGGAAAATCTATAGGTAGATTTGCTTCACAGATAGCCGAAAGAGAAGTGTCCGGGAAAGGATTTGACTCTTCAAGCGAAGCAACTCAAACCGGCATACACAACGGTATTAGTGCTCTAGCAATTGCTTCAATATATAGCCATAGACACCCTCAAGGTACTAGAGGTGAGCCCCCTGTTATTGCTACTCAATTATTACAGATTTCTGGCAAAATACAGCCTGGAATCTAGTTTATTACAAAATATTGTTGACTTTTTGTACTTTTTATAGTATTATACATACTGTAAAGAGGTGAGGAATCAATTATGAAGAAATTATTAACAACATTAGCGATATTAAGCGCTGTAATTCTATTACCAGCGACTGTATCTGCTACTTATACCCCTAGTATAAGCGTACCTGTTAACACTATAGTTCGAGGTGAAAAGGGTTCGATTCATAAAATTGCAGAAGTTGACATTGAAAATGAATATGTTGGCATGGAATGTTCAGCCCGTGCTACAGCCAAAAACCAAGGCTCTGTACACCCAAACAACAATTTGATTGTAAAATCTAATGGCACCCAAGTTGTTATAAATGATGTTGAACGTGAAGCCAACGAAGTCACAAATGCTGAAGGCATATTAAAGCTTGGTGAAACACTATTGGTTAACCTAGAGCTAGGCAAAGACAAGGTTTTCTCAGGTGGATTAGACGTAGAATTAATGTGTGAAAAACCTGCTGAAATAGAAGTTTGCCGTGACAATAAGGTAATAACAATTACTGAAGAAGAAAGATTAGAGACTGATACAGATGCACCCTGCCCGGTCGAAGAGCCTGAAGAAAAGCCAGAAGTACTTCCAGCTACTACGCTACCAAAAACAGGTCCAGGTGCTGGAGTAGTCGGACTAGTCATAGCTGCTGGAATAATGGGAACAATTGTTCACTCAAAAGTTACAAGAAAAGAACTATCTTAAAGACAATAGTAGCTAGAATGATTAAAGAGGCCTACCCTGGCCTCTTTTTAATTGATTCATTTTTAATCTTCTGTAATACTTATGTTTAATGAGTACAGAAGAAATAGATATTTTACTAAAAGTCATTATTGCTGTCTGTCTTGGCGGTATTATTGGGATTGAACGTGAATTGGTAAAAAAGCCCGCAGGAATTCGAACACACATGTTTGTATCAGGAGCAGCAGCCCTTGTAATGTCGCTAAGTAGTGTGCTGATAGCAGATTTTGCACTTAACCACGGCAAGGTTCAGTCAGATCCAGTACGTGTAATTGAAGCGATCATAGTTGGTATCAGCTTTATTGGAGCAGGAACGGTATTAAAAAGTGAAAAAGCACATAATGTGTACTACTTAACTACTGCTGCATCTATTCTTTTTGCAGCAGCCATCGGAATAACCGTGGCATTAGATAAACTTGGACTGGCAATAAGCTTAACGATTTTAGTCATACTTATAAACGCAGCTGTCGGTGGTGTAGAGCAAAAATTCTTAGGCAAAGGCAAAAACCACATAGACGACGTCCACCCTGATAACTAGTTGTCTGTTACTCTGGATATGTATTTATTAAGTTATTATGCGTTCTAGAATAGTACCTACTGTATAAGAAATTACAGCTGCGGCCACACCAAGACCTAACGACTCTAATACAGATGTAGCTTTACTAATTTTGGTTGCTATTGCTCGCAAGTATCCAATTCCTGCAAATGCAACAAGAGTAAGAGTTATAGAATATACAAGTGCATCTTCTCCTAAATTCAAATCGAGCGTGAAGTCTAGGATGTAAATCAAAAGAGGCACTAGCCCTACAAGAATAAAAGAAATAAAAGTTGCAATTGATGCACTCAGAGGCGACTCAACATTATCGTTCTTTTTACCAGTTTTCTTTTCTTCAAGTTGCTGATCAGCTTTCTCGCTTAAATACGCTCCTACAGCCATAGAGAAGCCATCTGCCATTACATTGGCAAGTCCAAGAATAAGTATGTATTTTGACTCTAAGCTCGCACCTGCAGCACCTGTTACGATTGCAAAGGTTGTGACAGCACCATCCATACCGCCATAGACAAATTCACGTAAATTGTTTTCAATTGTTTTAATCATGACTCTATTATCTCAAAATTTCTAATACTGCCAAATCATTTTATGTTTTAAATTAATGAATTTAATAATATTGTCGCGAACAGTGGAGTTAGCAAATTGTCCACGCCATAAGGCGAAATATTTTCTAACAGAGCAGAACCAAACGGCAGTAAAAGCAATGCTACAACTAAGTTTTCACTAAATACAGAGGACCCACCAATAACCCAACCTATTGCGACACATATATAGGCTAGAAAAATAAAAGTTACCGTGCCAGCTACACTTTTTCTTAAACAACTCTTGCCAAATACATAATACTGGTTGGTTTTACCCCAAAATCTCCCAACAACTGCAGCAGTACCATCGGCCAGTGCAAGTAGCAGCAGTGAAACAGTAAATACCCATGGTTCAGTGCCCAAGTATGAACACATAATCACTGCTAGAGCATAGAAAATTTCACCGTACGTCTTCCTTTTAACAGCGTAAATAGCATGAAACAGCTTGGTCATACGAGAATACACTAATACCGTCAGAGCAAAGCAACCGAGAATAAATATTCCTTCAAAAGGTAAGTAAAACGGCCAGAATGCCATCCATACTCCTGCCAAAATGTGAATAAATTTACGAGCTCTCTCCCCCGCTACAACCTTTTTTCTCCAGAGAATTTCTGAGACAATTAAAATAAATCCGACAGGAATCGTGGCTAATAAGAGGTCTGAAATCATTAATTCATTATAGCAATTACTGAATTTTCACGCTTAGTTTGTTGCTTCGGTTTCTAAATCTGCCACATCAAGCTGGAGCGTGGAGCTGGGTCGGAAGTCTGACTGCAATATTTTCTTAGCCACAACATTTTCGACAGTTCTCTGCACCATTCGTCTTAGTGGTCTAGCTCCTAATCTTGGGTCGTATCCCTGTTGAACAAGCCACCATTTTGCTTCTTGTGTCAGGTTAACTGCAACTTTTTGCTTGCTAAGATTTTTGTTGACATCAGCCAAAAGCAGGTCGACAACCTGCATAAGTTCTTCAGGTTTAAGCGGTCTAAAAACTACGGATTCATCAAACCGATTCAAAAATTCAGCCTTGAAAATATTGCTATCAATTAACGTATTGATAAACTCTTGCTCAAATTGCTCTACCTCCTGCCCTGCTTCAATGTATTTTCTGATTAAGTCAGCTCCGGCATTACTAGTCGCTATTATGATTGCATCTTTAAATGAAACTTTTTTATTATTAACATCACGCATAACCCCCTCATCAAGCAACTGCAAGAACACATTCACGACTTCTGGATGAGCTTTTTCAATCTCATCAAATAACACTACTGTGTGACGATTACGACCCACTTCTGAGAGGAAGCTTGTTGAAGAAGATATGTCTAACAGCCTTCCTACATCTGAGCTCTGAGTAAATTCATTCATATCGACTCGGACAATTTTGCCTACATCACCGAAGTAGACACTTGCGACCGCTTTAGATAATTCAGTTTTACCAACACCGGTTGGACCCAAAAACAAGAACGTGCCTATTGGCTTATCCGGATTACTAACACCACTTCTAGAACGTCTCAGCGCGTCCGATACGACCTTTACAGCCCTAGTCTGATTAATCATATGCTGATGAATTTGGTCTTCTAGATTTAATAGCTCTTGCTTTTCTAAGCCACTAGCGACTTGGACTTTCACGCCGTATGTGACTTCTACGCTTTGCTGAACTGATTTAGCTGTTATCAGCTTACCTTCTGCGTGATTAATCGAGTTTTCTAATAGTTTTATAGCCTTTCCAGGATAAGCAATGTCATTTATATAACGATCAGATAAATCAATTGCCTGAACTAATGACTGATAAGTTATGAATACACCACTCTGATGTTCGACTTTTAGGGAATGGTTTTCTAGTACACGCATTACACTATTTCTATCTGGCTCAGTAATGGCCAGATAATTTACCGACCCAGTCATTGCCTGGTTCTGAACAGAAATATTCTGCCACTCACTAGGAGTCATCGACATTATTATCGGTACAGCCCCGTTATTTATTATGGGTAGAATCACTTTACTAATATCAATAGCTCCGTTTCCGTCTTGGAAAAAACTAGCTGCATCATCGAAAAACAAAATAGCATTTTTCGACTTATGAGCTTCTGATATGATTTTATATACTGCCATCTCTACTTGATTTCTGTTGTTGCTCATCCCAATAATGCTTGAGGGATTGATTGAAAAGACTTGGTTATACCTGATAATTTCTGGAACTGTCTTATCATTCAGTATAGATTCAGCAAAGCTGTAAACAGTCGTAGTTTTACCAACTCCAACCTCACCGACTAACAAAACGTTCTGCCTGCCTTTACTCATAAATTTAATCATTTCATTTACTGTAGCTTGGTGTGGTGCTGTATCTCTTTTTAGATGACCGCCTCTCTCTATGACTCTTGAAATGTTATTGGCCATCGAGTTCAGAGTAGGTGTGTAGCCAAATGTCCAATCACGCGCTAGTCCACCAGTATGTTTTCTGTTTTTGGCATTTCTAATTATTTCTTCGTTGTGGTGCAGCCAATCTATACTGGTTTCTAGCTCTTTTTCGTCTAGTCCTAGTACTCCTAATACTTCTGCGTGACTTGGGTGTGTTTTAAACAGTGCTACCATTAGTGATGGTATGGATATCTGATTTTCACCATGATGTTGACTTAAATCTAGGGCGTGTTGAAGTATAGACTGCACATCTGTTGCTTCCTTGCTTAGTGATTCGTATAGGTCGACAGGTACGCCATATCTGATACAGAAAAACTGTTGTTGCCAGGTGTCTTTCACCGCTAACCATAGGTTAAACGGGCACTCAATACTTTTTAATTTACCTGCTACCTCAGGCAGAAGTGCCTCTTCTAACCATAAAACACCGTTTTTTGGCTCAATTTTTGGTTGCATTTTCTTTATGTCATTTTCATACCAAATTAGAGGCAGGGCTAGAATAATTGCTAGGGCAAGCACTAAAGACCCAAACAGTGTATTGCCAAACCATAGGCCGATTCCTACAGCAAAAAGTAAAGCTACGCTTATCTCCAAAGCTAGCTTTATATGATCTGAAAACTTAACATAAAATCGGCTTTTTCTTGACCTAGAGGAGTTATAATTAAATTCAAAATTCATATGCTAGCTCCAATAACAACAACTAAGATTGGAGAAATTGGAATAAACGGCCAAATCAAAAATACAACTATATTGAATATGAACACAAAAATAACTGTAAAAAAGGCTGCGATAAGCACCGAAACTCGGACAAAAAATCCAACCATTCTAGACACAAGATTATCAAAAAATACCCTTACTTTCCCTTGTAAGCCGGAGCCAGGTCTGGCAGAAAAAGCATTTTGCCTCCACGGAGCAAACATGGTCTTTAGCAAAATATCGACAGAAAAATAATCAACCCATCTTTTTACATGTGTTGTTGTAGAGCTCAGTCTTAATTTCCAGCCAGCGCTGTACCACCATTTAATGAAATCAGATGCTAACATTAGCTACTTTCTTTTATAGTATAAGCATTATTGTAACGGAAAATTGTTACTTCTTGAAGCTCAAAAGATATCCTACCCCCGCCTCTCAAAAACAACCATAACCCTGTACTTAGCTATAGGGAGTCGTACTACCTTTAGGTGGTGCCAGTAGGTGTATTGTTTGGCTATGTTGGGTTCAGCTATCATTAGGGGTTTTTTGAATCTTCTGTAGTCTATGTATGTATAGGCTACTATGGCTATGATTATGGAACCTAGTAGGGTGGATAGTATTGTTAGGGAGCCAGTGTTTACTAGGCTTCCTGATGATTTAGTGGTGGCTAGTCCGACTGGGTCGACTATGATGCCATTGGCTTGGTTGTCTTGGTCTAGTGGTCCTCCGTCGGTTATTTGGTAGGTTAGTTTGAGCATAGAGGTATTGTTGTAGTCTTCTCTAGTTATGGAAGCTCCTTGGATATAAGAGTATTGTTTGGTATTAGTGTTGTACTTTCTAGCAGTGTAGTCTGATGGGTTACCTGATAGTTGGTAGTAGAGGGTGACTGTTTCTGTGGCTCCTGGTGTGGTGTTAAGGCTAAAGTCAGTTAGGTTAGCTGGGTAGTCTAGGTTAGAGTCTTGTGGTAAGTCGCTGAACTTACGTTCGGAGACTGTTGGGTTGGTTACTGTCTGATTTAGGATTAGATAGGCTGTGGTTTTAGTTTTAGATTCTGGGTAGGAGAGGACTTGTGAACTACTTGGGGGATCTGGACAAGTACCATCGTATTCATAGGCTCCTGAGTCATAACCATAACATTGTGGACGTGATACTCCACGGGCATCAGTAGTTACACCAGCTACGGTTATGCCAGAGTCTATGGCTGGAGAGCCAGGCAGGAGTGGGATAGTGGGGACTAAGCCACCGTAGTTACCTATGGTGCCTAGAAAAGATGATAGATTGGTCACATTGGTTTGGTCGGTGGGGTGAGTGAAGTAGCTATCACAGCTGGTGTCGTCTGTGAGATTGCCGCCAGAGCTATTGAATTGATAATTGGTAGTGCCCATACCTCCAAAATCTGATGTTAGATCTTTTATTGTACAGTTTAGTGGGAAGCCGTCAGAAGTATTGTTTGAAACTATTACATTAGTAGTCGTGAGGTCTGTATTCATTACAGATCCTGCAACAAGAGATAGCCCCCCAATTGCAACGCCAACTGAAGGCCCATAAATACCTGAAAGTCCGGATACATTTCTGACTGTCGAATTATTTAAATTTAGACTTACTGTAGTAGTTTGAGGAGAGCCTCCAGTTGATGCTGATGAAGCAGTAATGCCATTAACAGACCCGCCAGTAGAAGTAATGTTTTGAACTGTAGCATTATTAATTATTGCATTCACGGTGCCATTTGATTCCTGAACATTGCCACTCATAATAACCAAATTGTTAGTTATTCCAGTTGACGTTATGTTCTCTATAGTTACTGTATCAATATTAACTGTAGTCGTGAGGTTTCCTGTTGTGGTGTTGCCTACAACAAACGCATAAAAAATCGGGATATCTACGTCATAATCATGAATATAGATATTATTGGCATCGATGACTCTATTTCCTGTAGAGCCATTTCCTACAAGCAATACACCATCTACATCAATCATGGAGCTACTGCCATCAATTTCAATACCGTTTAATACTAAATCACTACAATTAATAAATATCCCTGCTTGAACTGCGTGATTAACGATAGTCATGCCCAAAAATTCAACAATTCGATTCTCGCCTGCACAAACAGTTGAAGAATCGTAGAACATACTATATGTATCTACCCCATCAATAACTGTCGTGTCCATACCCTGCCCTTCAAATGACACTGACTGTTGTATCTCTGGTAGATTGGCTGTTAGCGTTATAGTTCCACTTGGTAGATTTATGGTGTCGTTATTGCCATCTCCTGCTATACAGTCAGAGTTAGTAGTAGCTTGGTCATTAATGTTTTGAATAGCTTCAGATAGATGGCAATTGCCATCTACAGATATTGTGTCACTACCAGATGCTACGTTTAGGGTGGCGGCGTGGGCTGAATCAGGTTTAAAAATTGTTAAAGCAAAGGTGATAAAAACAATTAAAAATACTGCTATTAGGAAGTTGTCATATTTTATAGACCGCTTAAGCTTCACAGCGTTATTGTAGCTTAAAACTTCACTTCTTGAAACTCTTGTAGCAGGCATCAAGTTTCTGACTTATTGGATTAACAAAACTTAGCGCAGATCTATAACTTTTTTTGGAAAGCCTTTTTTTAGTGCTTTTACGATCTGTTCATGTATTTGAGGTGTGCGAAATGGCAATGATTTAAATGAACTCACTGGTACCCACATAGGTTTGTGAACATTTTGCTCGTATGGATTTCTGTTCAATAACGCTTCTTCTGAATATTCGCCAAGCTGAATTTCGGTGTGAGGCTCGACCGTGCAAAGAAATATATATTGATTGTTGTACGGTTCGGGATGAGGCTCATAGAAAACTTGTGAAAAAGTTGAGATCACTAGCCCCGTTTCTTCATTGATTTCACGCTTCAAGCATTGTTCAATTATTTCATCAGGATTTTTACGTCCACCAACAAGAGTAAAATAGCGTTGATTGTTCTTTTGACGCTCCATAACAAGTATTTTGCCATTTTCAATAATTATTGCTCTCGCCGCATCTGCCATAAATTAAGTATAGCAGTAAATAGTTACAAGCATCATCCGACTAAACACTTAATCATTTTCAAACAATATAGTGCTTAATAAACACAACTTAAAGTTAAATTAAAATTTAATTTTTAATCAAAATAACAGATAGCTTCTATTTTTTACTCTTATTAGCTATTGGTATTCTAAAACGTTTCTAAACACTTAGAACAAGATTGGGTTTGGGTTTGCTTGGTTTTGTTCACCGTTATTCGGTGAATCAACACTTTCTCTATCTGGAGTATTTAAACCGCAAAGTTTTCCAATATAATCTATGGTTTCTCTAGCAGGTTCAAGTGCTTCTTCACCTTGTATCAAACCTTGGTCGTATATATCCTGTGTCATAAAGCGTTTTTTGTCACTTGTTGCACCACCTAGATCTAACCCTACTCCACCGTCTGAATATATATCGAATATTTCAATTTCTGCTCCGTACTTATTACCGTCTGGATTGTCAGAGTTACGATATAATTCTACTTCTTCGTCTAACAACAAATGGGGTGGTACAAATTCACGAGCAAACAAACGGCTTGTCTCTCCCATAAAAACATATTTTGACATCTCTATATTTTTATCAGAACACTCTATCATAACAAATCTCATACCATCTTCTTCGCCAACTACTTCCTCACGACTTACTCCTTGCGCTCGTACATTGCCACTCCATGCCTGTTCAAAAATATTGTCAAGCTCAGGTAACATTTCCTGTTTTATGTCTTCAGTATACTCGCCTACTCCTTCCGTTCCCTTTTCTGTAGGAGCCTCTGTTGTGCTTGGTACTGTAGTTTCAGCTGAAGAGTTTTCATCATTGCTAGGAGTCGCCTCGCTATTATTTGGCGAACAAGCTACACCTGTTACGCCTAGCAGGCCAACACCCGCCACTACTATTGGTAGTAAACGTTCCCGTATACCACGACCTGTATTATTATTTGGATTACTTACTTCCTTATCACTCTGCACTTTTTAACCTCAATTTTTTCAAGTATATCATATCACTGTTTTTATTTATTGTCAAGATATTTTGATTTTTTACACTATATGAGATTGGAGCTTCAAAACTCTCTCGCCCAACCAGAACCAATTTAAAAAAGACCTTTTCAGGTCTTCCTTAAATTGGTCGGGGTGAGAGGACTTGAACCTCCGACCTTGCGGTCCCAAACCGCACGCGCTAGCCAACTGCGCCACACCCCGATAATCTATCTTTTACTTCTTGTAAATCGGATTCAATTTTACCATAAAATACCTTATCGTAACACCTTATTTTGCATGTACCTTTAGTTTTACCTGGTTTATTACCTACAGGTCTCACTATTGTTTTGTTGAAACGACTTAATGGAATGCCTGTAATATTTGACCAAAAATTTTCAAGCTCAACTTTATTATCGTTTTCATGAATTTGTAATTGAAGCTTTATTCTATCTTCGGGTATATCTATGATTTCTCTTATATACCGTAAGAATATTTGTATAACAAGAGGTTCATTATTGGTCATTTCTATAGGATAGCTTACGGAGTTTTTCCATCTTTTGTCTGGCCTAGACTTAGAACCTTCTCCCCACCATAAAACAACTCCAACGGTTTTCAGAAAAGATGAATCCAT